>NZ_JBAVZJ010000653.1:0-12498 GCF_049588695.1 Robiginitalea sp. | reverse complement strand
ATTTCGACAGCACATTGACCCGGGTAGAGGCTTTAGATGTACTGGCCGAAATCACTTTGAAGAACAGACCCGACCGCGAGGAGGTCATTCGCGAAATCCAGGAGATTACAAACCTGGGGATTGACGGGGATATTTCATTTACCGAATCCTTAGAGCGTCGCATTAAAATGCTCAGGGCCCATAAGGACCACCTCCCTGAACTCATCGAGCAATTGCGCGATAAAATTTCGAAGTCCATTTCTACCAATAAGGAGTTTTTCGAAAAACATGCCGACCAGATTTATGTGATTTCCGCAGGCTTCAAAGAATTTATCAATCCTATCGTCGCGGAGTACAACATTCCTGAAGAACGCGTGTATGCCAACACTTTTGAATTCGATGAAACCGGCAATATTGTGGGTTTCGATGCTGAAAATGTTCTCGCACAACACAATGGGAAAATTGAATGCCTGCGGTCCCTGGACCTGAAAGGGCAACTTCAGGTTATCGGAGACGGATATAGTGATTACGTGATGCGGGAGGCGGGGATTGCCCATAAATTTTTTGCCTATACTGAAAATGTACATCGTGAAAAAGCGGCCCGGAATGCGGACCACATTACACCGAACCTCGATGAATTCCTGTTTGTAAACGATTTGCCCCGGAATTTATCCTACCCGAAGAACCGCATCAAGATTCTTTTGCTTGAGAATGTCCATCCTGCGGCTTTTGAAAACCTCTCTGAAGATGGATTTTCGGTAGAGTTGGTCTCCCATAGCCTTCCGGAAGCCGAATTGATCGAAAAGATCAAGGGGGTTCATGTACTTGGCATTCGTTCCAAAACCCAGGTGACGCCAAAGGTGCTGGATGCGGCAAAGAAGCTCATGGTCATAGGGGCTTTTTGTATTGGAACCACCCAGATAGACCTGGAGTACGCCCGGAAAAAAGGGGTAGTGGTCTTTAATGCACCCTACAGCAATACGCGCTCGGTGGTGGAACTCGCCCTGGGCGAAATAATCATGCTGATGCGCTCCGTATTTCCAAGATCTTCGGAAATTCACGGGGGTGCATGGAATAAAACAGCAGCGAATTCGAGGGAAATCAGGGGTAAAAACCTCGGTATAGTTGGATATGGGAATATCGGAAAACAACTTTCGGTCCTCGCCGAGGCCATGGGGATGCGGGTCTATTATTACGATATTGACGACAAACTCGCCCTGGGTAATGCCATTCGATGTGCGACACTTGAAGACTTGCTCAATGTTTCTGATGTGGTATCCCTGCACGTCGATGACAACCCGCATAACCGGAACCTGATTGGAGAGCGGGAGTTGCATCAAATGCGCAAAGGCAGCTATTTGATCAATCTTTCCAGGGGCTTTGTAGTAGACATCCCGGCCCTTAAGTCCGCCCTGGAATCCGGTTGGTTAGCCGGGGCCGCAGTGGATGTATATCCCGAAGAGCCAAGGTCCAACGGGCCTTTTAAAAATGAGTTACAGGGTTTGGAAAACCTCATCCTAACACCTCATATTGGGGGCAGCACCGAGGAGGCGCAAAGGGATATCGCCGATTTTGTGCCGAATAAAATCATGGACTACATCAATTCCGGTAGCACGGTAGACGCCGTTAATTTTCCAAACATCCGTTTGCCAAAACAACAAAACGCCCATCGTTTTCTCCACATTCACCATAATACCCCCGGTATTATGGCGCATATCAACGAGATTTTGGCCAAGTACGACATGAACATTACGGGCCAGTATTTGTCGACAGACAGCGATGTGGGCTACGTAATCACCGACCTGGACAAGGAGTACAATAAGGACGTAGTAAAGGCCCTGAAGGCGGTATCGCATACCCTTAAATTCCGGGTGCTTTACTAAGGAGCAGAAACCCCGTTAGTCGTTGTGATAGGGATCCCCCTTTAAGATCGAGAAGGCCCTGTAGAGTTGCTCAAGAGCCAGAAGGCGGACCACCTGGTGGTTAAAGGTCATCCTTGAGAGACTCACCATGCCGTTGGCACGGGCCTTTAAGTCATCTCCATGACCGTAGGCACCACCAATTATAAGAACAAGTCGTTTGGGCCCGGCATTCATAGATTTTTGAAGGTGCTCAGAGAATTGGCGGGAAGTAAATTCACGCCCTTTTTCATCCAGGAGCCATACGGTGTCAGTGGGTTTTATTTTGCTCAATAATGCTGCGGCTTCCTCTTGTTTTTGGCGTTGCGGATTTTTTTTACCCTTTAAGCGAATCTCAGGGATGCTTTCCATCTCAAAGGGAAGGTATCGCTTCAGGCGGTTTTCAAAATCTGACATTAGGGAAGTAAGTGCACCTGAATCTGTTTTTCCCATAGCCAGTAGCAGGAGTTTCACAAATCAAAAGTAAGCTTTGAAGTCCAAATTCTGAAACGCGGCGGGAGGTCTTATCCACAAACAATTTACTACTTTAGTGGTTCAAATGCCTTTATGATATCAGCTGAAGAATTTCAAAGGGAAATAGACCTGATCATCACCAATGCGCTGCGAGAAGACATAGGGGATGGGGACCACAGTTCGTTGGCCTGCATTCCGGACTCTGCTACCGGCAAAGCCAAACTCCTGGTCAAGGATGAGGGGGTTTTGGCCGGGGTGGATTTTGCGCTTCAGGTCTTCGCTGCAGTGGATCCGGATCTCGAAGTCGAGGTTCATCTCCGGGATGGCAGTGCTGTGCGCTACGGGGATATCGCCTTTTTTGTTGCCGGTTCTGCCCAAAGTATTCTTAAGGCCGAACGACTTGTACTCAATGGAATGCAACGGATGAGCGCTGTGGCAACCAAAACCAGTACCTACGTGCAATTGTTGTCGGGGACAAAAACTCAAATACTGGATACCCGCAAAACCACTCCTGGGATTCGTGCCCTTGAGAAATGGGCTGTGCGAATTGGAGGAGGGGTAAACCACAGGTTTGCCCTGTACGATATGATCATGCTCAAGGATAACCACATCGATTTTGCCGGCGGCATTACTACAGCTATTAAAAAGACAAAAGCCTATCTCAAGAAGCATCACAGGGACCTGAAGATCATTGTTGAAGCCCGGGACCTGGGGGAAGTAGAAGAAATCCTCAATGCGGGGGGCATTCACCGAATCCTTTTGGATAATTTTAGTCTGGAAGATACCCGGGAGGCCGTTCGGCGTATTGGAAATCAATGCCAGAGTGAGTCCTCTGGCGGGATTACGGAAAAAACACTCAGGAGTTATGCCGAGTGTGGGGTCACCTATGTATCCTCCGGGGCCCTTACCCATTCAGTTTCCAATATGGATTTAAGTCTAAAGGCGGTCTGAATGAACGATACGCTGGCAGAGAAACTCGATCGAATCCCCCTGGTCAGGTGGCTGGTCAGGCTTCTGAAGCGCATACGCCTAAAGGCCTTTGAGGGTATGTCTATGTTCGATCTTATCGTGCTATATGTACGTGGGATCATCAGGGGTACTTTGTCTATTCGCGCCAGTGCCATTGCCTTCAGCCTGTTTATGGCGCTTTTTCCATTGTTGATTTTTTTGATTACACTATTGCCTTACCTCATTCCCTATGTGAATATTGGGGATGGCAATCTCGAAGAGCAATTCCTTCATTTTTTAGAAAACTTGTTGCCCCGTGCTTCCGGCGACTACCTGAACGAGATTTTTGTACAACTGAGTGAACAGAAAACAGGGGGCTGGCTGTCCTACTCTTTTTTAATCTCCATTTTTTTAATGACCAATGGGGTGAATGCCATTTTCGGGGGCTTTGAATCCAGTTATCACATTGAATTTACTCGCAACTTTTTTAAGCAGTATGCCTATGCCCTTATGGTGGGGTTAATTCTTTCCATACTCTTACTCCTTGGCGCTATAACGACTATTTATTTTGAAGTCTATGTGGGCGCCAGTCTCATGGATTTGAGTACCTCGGAAGAACCCGAAGTCTTCTGGATCCGCACTGGTCAGGCGGTCTCCTTTATTGTCCTTACCTACCTCACCACAGCCGTACTCTATTATTTCGGAACCATGGAGGGTAAAAAAGCCCGTTTTTTTTCTTATGGCGCCCTGATGACCACCCTGCTAATTCTTTTTAATTCCTACCTCTTCGGAGTGTATATCGAACGTTTTGCCCGATACAACGAGTTGTATGGCGCCCTTGGGGGATTGCTCATCCTGATGGTTTACATCTGGTTGAATTCCAATATTTTACTTCTCGGTTTCGAGCTGAATGCAACCCTGGCCTATCTTCATAAAAATGTCGAGAGGAATGGGGAGTCCCAGGATTTGGAAGACTCCCTTTCAGGGCGGGGGGCGGCTTCAGGGTTTGAGGCTCAGGAATAATTAAAACACTGAGGCAACAATTGCCGGGAAGTCTATTATTCGTCTCTGAAGATTATATTGCACCTACATGGACCACTTTATCGAGGTACTGCTCCCCCTTCCGCTTGAACGCAACTTCACCTACGCCATAAGCCCGGCACAGGCTTCCGGGTTGTGCATTGGCATGCGGGTGGCGGTACCCTTCGGCAAATCGAAACTCTATACTGCCCTGGTGGTCCGGATGGATACGGATCCGCCAACAGCTTATGAGGCCAAAAATGTTTACGAGATCCTGGATGAGGAACCCCTGGTGTCTGAACTTCAATTGCGGTTTTGGAAATGGATGGCATCCTATTATATGAGTACTCCCGGCGAGGTTTTTCGTACGGCCGTCCCCAGTATTTTACTCCTGGAGAGTGAAACACGGATATCCGGGGAGCCGTCATGGGAAGTCGGGTCTGCTGATTTGAATCCCTCCGAGGCCCTGGTGCTCCATGCTTTGCAGCACCAGCCGACCCTTCTGGTTTCTGAAATCAGCGCCCTGGTCGAGCTAAAAAACGTATTGCCCCTGGTCGGCCGGATGCTGAAACAGGGAATGATACGCGTAGAGGAAGCACTGAGCGGGGGTTACCGTCCCAAAGAGGTGCGTTTCCTTCGTTTGCATCAGGCGTATCAGGAGGAAGAGGCCCTTGAGGGGTTACTGAAATCCCTTTCGCGGGCACCGAAACAAACAGAAGTATTACTGCATCTTTTCCAGCTTCAGCAGGGGGTAAAAAAGCCTATCAAAAGTACAGACCTCGAAAAACAAACTGGTACTTCCAGATCCGTAATCAAAGCCCTTATCGATAAGGAAGTATTGGAGGAGTATACCCTGATCCAGGACCGGATAGGGAATCAAGAGGGTTCAGGAACCCGGGATCTGGCCGTCCTGAACCCGGAACAAAAGAAGGCTATTTTGGAAATTCAGGGCTTTTTCAAGAACCCGAAGCCCGTCTTGCTCCACGGCGTCACCGCTTCCGGTAAAACAGAAATTTACAGCCATCTTATCGCAGAAACCCTTAAGGCGGGTAAACAGGTCTTATACCTGGTTCCTGAAATTGCCCTAACGACCCAACTCACCCATAGAATGGAGGAATTGTTTGGCTCCCGGGTAGCGGCTTTCCACTCGCGTCAGAGTCAAGCCGAGCGGGCAGAGATCTGGTATCATTTACAGGAAGGGGGTGAAAAGGCTTCTGTAATCCTGGGTGCGCGTTCCTCCCTTTTCCTTCCATTTAAGAATTTGGGACTGATCCTTATCGATGAGGAACATGAGAATTCGTACAAACAGTTTGATCCCGCCCCGCGATATCACGCGAGGGACGCCGCAATTCTTTTGGCTTCCTATTGGGGCGCCAGGGTTTTGTTAGGTTCGGCCACACCGAGCGTGGAGAGTTATCACAACGCAACTATAGGGAAGTACGGTTTGGTTGAGATACACGGGCGGTACGGGGGAGTGCTCTTGCCGGAAATGGAATTGGTTAACCTCGCGGAGGCCTATCGGAAAAAACGAATGGCCGGGCATTTTTCCCATCGCCTCAGGGATGCCATAACAGAAACCCTCGAGCAAAAAAAGCAGGTTATTCTCTTCCAGAACCGCCGGGGTTTTTCACCCATAGTGGAATGTTTGAGTTGCGGGCATGTGCCCGGGTGCCCCAACTGCGATGTCAGCCTCACCTATCATCAAAAACGCGGACAACTCCGGTGTCATTATTGTGGCTTCCATCGTCATTTGGAACCAGAATGCGAGGCATGTGGTACCACTACCCTCGATACCAAGGGATTGGGTACAGAGCAGGTAACTGCCGAGTTGGCGGAATTGTTCCCGGAAACGAAAACCGCCCGGATGGATTTGGATACCACCCGCGGAAAGTATGCTTTCAGCCGTATCATTGAATCTTTTGAAGCCCGGGAAGTTCAGGTGCTCGTCGGCACCCAGATGGTGACTAAAGGGCTTGATTTTGGGAATGTTGGCCTGGTGGGAATAATGAACGCGGACACCTTATTGAATTACCCCCATTTTCGGGCACATGAACGTTGCTTTCAGCTGCTTACCCAGGTGGCAGGTCGGGCGGGTAGAAAGGACTTTCGCGGGCTGGTCTTGATTCAGACCTACAATCCGTACCACCAGATTTTGAAACAAGTTACCACGGGAGATTACTCAGGGATGTTCCGGGAGCAACTGTATGAACGGGAACAATTTAAATACCCGCCAGAAGTGCGACTCATCAAAATTACATTACGTCACCGGGAATGGAATAGGGTAGAGGAGGGGGCGGAGTGGTTTGCCCGATCCCTGAAGACCGTTTTTGGAGCGGGGGTTTTGGGCCCCGAATACCCACCTGTAAGCCGGATTCGCAATCAGTATCACAAGCAAATCCTGCTAAAAATCCCAAAAGGGCAGCCGCTGGCACCTACAAAAAATAGCATCAAAAGAATTCAAAGATCCTTTGATGCTATTTCAAACTATAGAAGTATTCGGCTTATCTACAACGTTGACTATATATAATCAGGTCAGACGTTGCTCAGCGCTTCTGCCAGCTCGGCCTTTTTATTCCTGCTCAACGGAATAGAACGGCCTGCAACTTCAACATTTTTACTGTTGTATTTTTCAATGCGCTCTAAGTTCACAATATAGGACTTGTGAATTCTCAGGAATTTATCTGCGGGCAATTGCTTTTCAAAAGCCTTCATTGTCGAAAGGATGACAACATTGGCTTCATCGGTAACTAACTTGATATAGTCGCCAAGGGCTTCCACCCATTTGATGTCACTGAGTACCACTTTTCGTTTCTTGAGGTTACTCTTCACGAAGATATGCTCCTCATCTTCATGTACCTTATGCATTTGCTCAAACTTTTGAACCGCTCTTTTCACAGACGCGTCAAAGCGAGCCATTGTAATCGGTTTATGCAAATAATCGGTTACATCGTAGTCGAAAGCTTTCAATGCATAATCCGGTTTTCCCGTAATTAGAATGACCTGGGGTGGGTTCTCCAGGGATTCCAGCAGGTCAAAACCGTTGATAATGGGCATTTCGACATCGAGAAAAATAAGGTCGATTTCATTGTTCTTAATCCCATTTTTCGCTTCTATTGCATTGCTGTATTCTGCAACAAGCGCGAGATTTGGATGATTGTTCACCAGTTTTGCAACCGCCATTCGCTGCATGGATGAATCATCAACGACAATACTCCTTAGTTTCATAAATGGTTGATTTGTGGGGTTAAATCATCGACAAAGTACCTAAAAACCACGACGAACTACAACTAAAGTTGTGAACATGGTGTGGAAAAGTGTGCTTTTGACAATGACCATAGTTAATTTAATTACAAGTATTTAAAGCGTAGGTTAAGCTTTATTTTTAATCACATGTAGCTATAACGATCTTTTTTTGGATTTCTTGTAAATGCATGGAAGAATTGTTACTTTTGCGCTCCTTTTTAAACTATAATATATGAGCAATTACGAAACTGTTTTCATTCTTAATCCCGTTCTGTCTGAAACCCAGATAGAGGAAACAGTTAAGAAATTTGAAGATTTCTTAAAGAAAAATGGCGCCAAAATGGTAGCCAAGGAGGATTGGGGCCTGAAAAAACTGGCCTATCCCATTCAAAACAAAAAAAGTGGTTTCTATCACCTTTTTGAATTTACCGGCCCCGGGGAGGTTATTACCCCTTATGAGCAGGAATTTAAAAGAGATGAGCGCATTATGCGGTTTCTCACTGTTAAGCTCGACAAGCACGCCATTGAATGGGCGGAGAAAAGAAGAACCAAACTAAAAGCTAAAGCGTAAGACATGGCCACTTTACAACAACAGGCAAAAGGTAAAAAAGACGGGGAGATTCGTTATCTGACTCCGTTGAATATTGAAACGACCAAGCAAAAGAAGTACTGCCGCTTCAAAAAATCAGGAATTAAATATATCGATTATAAGGATCCTGACTTTTTAATGAAACTGGTCAATGAACAAGGAAAATTCTTCCCCGCAGGTTAACGGGTACGTCCCTGAAATACCAGCGGAAAGTAGCACAGGCGATTAAAAGGTCCAGGCACCTGGCCCTGATGCCCTATGTAGGAGATCTTTTAAAATAAACGGAGGAAACATGGAATTGATATTAAAACAAGACGTTGAAAACCTCGGGTTTAAAGACGATCTGGTAACCGTAAAGAATGGCTACGGTCGGAATTTTCTGATCCCTCAGGGAAAAGCCATGCTGGCAACCCCTTCAGCTAAAAAGGTATTGGCTGAGAACTTACGTCAGAAAGCGCATAAGGAAAAAGAGGCGATTCTGGAAGCAGAGAAAATCGCAGAGGCGTTTAAAAACCTGGAAATCAAAATCCCGGCTAAAGTTGGTGAGGCCGATAAACTCTTTGGTTCTGTGACGAATGCCGATCTCGCGGCTGCGTTGGGGAAAGAAGGCCACGAAATAGAGAAGAAGTTTATCTCTATAAAGGGGGGTTCCATCAAGCGCACCGGACCCTATGAGGCTGAAATTCGTTTGCACCGTGAAGTGCAGGTGGATTTTGGGTTTGAGGTTGTCCCTGAAAAGAAATAACCTTTCGCCTTTAACTCATTAAGGATCCACCCTGTTTCTCGGGGTGGATCTTTTTTATTTATACCAAGACCTGAGAT
This sequence comes from Robiginitalea sp., assembly GCF_049588695.1. GTDB lineage: Bacteria > Bacteroidota > Bacteroidia > Flavobacteriales > Flavobacteriaceae > Robiginitalea. The sequence continues at coordinate 3,525 of NZ_JBAVZJ010000653.1, read as the reverse complement.
GAAATACAGAAGATTGACTCGCGAGCAGTTCGAGGAGCTGCATCCTGAATTCATTAATTTTTTGGCTACACAGTCCATTACGGCAGAGGAATGGGCAGCTATTAAAAACGATAAACCCGAAACAGCGGAGCAGGAACTGGATGTATTTAGCGACCTGATTTGGGAAGGGGTGCTCTCAAGGGTGGCCTATCTCGAAAACATCAGCGCACGGCAGATGCATCTTTTTAACTGTACGGCCAAGGAGATGAAACTCATATCCGTAAGGGTACATAACCCTGATATTGACTTGCGTACTGAGGTGGGTTTCGGGTGGTTTAAGAAAAACTGGCAATCTGATTTTGTAGAATACCTAACCGCTTCAAAAGCGTATACTGAGGATCCCAATAAGGATAAGTTTCAACTGATCGAACAGGGAGCGCAGATCACCAAAGGGGAGCTGTTCGAATGGTTTGAGAAAATCATCGAGATTTAAATCCATGGGAGATCAGATAATGGATCGCCTATATTTGTAAATACTAAGAAGACCTATGGCTCACAAACCATCTATTCCCAAGGGGACCCGCGATTTTAACCCCGATGAAGTTTTAAAGCGAAACTTTATCATGCAGACGATCAGCCGGCAATTCGAACGCTTTGGATTTCAGCCCATTGAGACTCCGGCCATGGAGAACATGGAGACCCTGATGGGGAAATACGGGGCGGAAGGGGACCGGTTGATTTTTAAAATACTGAATTCCGGGGATTTTCTCAGGAAGGTTGGCCAGGTGCCATGGGAACAAAAAGACAGCGTTCAAATTACACCCCTGCTCAGCGAAAAGGCGCTAAGGTACGATCTTACAGTTCCCTTTGCGCGTTATGTGGTCATGCATCAGAATGAAATTGATTTCCCTTTTAAGCGGTATCAGATTCAACCTGTGTGGCGGGCCGACCGGCCGCAAAGGGGGAGATTCAGGGAATTCTATCAATGCGACGCCGATGTAGTGGGGGCAAAAGGTCTGGTTCAGGAATTGGAATTCATACAGTTGTACGACCGGGTTTTTACAGACCTTGGATTACCCGGAGTAGTCATTAAAGTGAACCACCGAAAAATTCTTTCGGGAATTGCCGAAGTCATTGGGGCTGGAGAACGCCTTACCGATTTTACGGTTGCCCTGGATAAGCTCGATAAAATAGGTCCGGAAAAGGTTCGGCAGGAAATGATAGAGAAGGGAATCCCAGAGGGGGCTGTGGACCGGGCGTCGGCCTTATTCGAACTCAGCGGGAGCACTGAGGAGCAACTGAGTAGCCTGAGGGAGTTCCTGTCGGAATCCCCTGTGGGGATGAAGGGGATTTCAGAGCTGGAATTACTGGTATCCCAAACAGAGGAACTTGGGATGACTGGAGCGACCTGTAAGCTTGATATTACCCTGGCCCGTGGTCTGAATTATTACACCGGTGCCATTTTTGAAGTGAGTGCTCCGCCCGGGGTGCCCATGGGTTCTATTGGCGGGGGTGGCCGATACGACGACCTGACTGGTATTTTCGGGCTCAGGGATGTCAGCGGGGTCGGAATATCTTTTGGTTTGGACCGAATTTACCTGGTGATGGAAGAACTCGGACTTTTTCCTGTCGCCCTGAATCAGACGGTAGAAGTTTTCTGTTTGAATTTCGGCGAGCAGGAGAGCAGGGCAGCCCTGAAACTCGTTATGCAACTTCGCGATTCAGGTATTGGGGCGGACCTTTATCCGGATCCCGTTAAAGTTGCCAAACAATTTAAGTACGCGGATAAACGCGGATTCCCGTATGTGATTCTGATTGGGGAAGATGAACTGCGCGAGGGTCAATTCACTGTGAAGGACATGAAAACAGGGCAGCAAAGAACATACGCCATGGACGATTGGCAGACTTTTGCCAGCCTTTTAAACTCGTGATTGCAAGGCTGTAAACACAGCCTTGTAATACGTTCTGGAATGGGGCACATAGCCCGCCGGGGCTGCCATGCCCCATAACTCTTCCGTCAGCCGCAGCAAGGATCGCAATTCCAAAGCGGCCACTTCTTCCGGGTTCCCGGTCAAATCCTCAAGCGGCACCGGGAGTTCAGCGAGATAGACGTATTGAAATTCACGATCGTGAATCCCTCCCGGGTGTTTTTGATCAGAAGTGAACCTTCCCAAAAATTCCAGTTGGTTTGCCTTGAGTAAAAGTCCGATCTCTTCCCTGGTTTCCCTTAGGGCTCCGGCAAGTGGTGTCTCCCCATTCAGTATATGTCCGGCCACAGACACATCCCAAAGGCCCGGAAAAGTATCTTTATTTTCGGCCCTTTTCTGTAGCAGTACCTGCCCGGCATGTGTGTACAACCACAGGTGAATCGTCGGGTGGAACCACCCGTTTTTGTGGGCTTCAGACTTTAAGGCTGTCGTCCCTGTAGGTTTTCCGGATTCATCCCAAATCTCAATAATCTCATCCATACCTCGGAATTCACCAGGCTATTTTATTCAAAATAGCTGAATGTTTCTCCATCCTTGAGGTTTAAAAGGGTTTCGTAGATTAAACGAATGACATTGGCGACATCTTCTTTATGTACCATTTCTACTGTGGTATGCATATACCGGAGGGGGAGTGAGATCAGGGCCGAGGCCACACCTCCATTGCTGTACGCAAAGGCATCAGTATCCGTACCAGTCGCACGGGAGGCGGCCAGACGCTGGAATGGAATTTTATTTTTTGTGGCGGTTTCAATAATGCGATCCCTGAGTTTATGCTGGACAGCCGGAGCATAGGAGACGACAGGTCCCGCCCCGATTTCAATATGTCCCTCTTTTTTCTTCTCGATCATCGGTGTAGTCGTATCGTGGCATACATCGGTAATGATGGCAGCATTCGGGCGAATTCTCGCGGTAATCATCTCAGCTCCGCGAAGGCCTATTTCCTCTTGTACTGAATTGGTAATATAAAGTCCGAAAGGCAGGGTGATGTTGTTTTCCGAGAGCAGGCGCGCGACCTGTGCGATCATAAAGCCACCGGCTCTGTTGTCGATGGCACGGCACACAAACTTGTCTTTATTCATTACCTTGAAAGTATCCGGATAGGTAATTACGCATCCGACATGCACACCCATCTTTTCAACTTCCTGTTTGTCTTTTGCGCCAATATCAATAAATATATTGTCCAGTTTAGGCGGTTCTTCTTTGCTCTTATTACGGGTATGGATGGCCGGCCATCCAAAAACACCCTCCACAATGCCTTTATCCGTATGGATTTGGACCCATTTGGAAGTGGCGATCTGGTGGTCGCTACCACCGTTTCGGATGACGTAAATCAACCCGTCATCCGTAATGTAATTCACATACCATGAAATCTCATCGGAGTGGCCCTCAATAACTACTTTATAAGGTGCGTCCGGGTTGATAACCCCCACGGCAGTCCCATAGGTGTCGGTGAGAAAGGTATCTACGTAGGGTTTGAGATAGGACATCCAAATTTTCTGTCCTTCCCATTCATGACCGGTAGGCGATGGGTTGTTCAGGTATTTTTCAAAAAAATCAA
>NZ_JBAVZJ010000652.1:0-1558 GCF_049588695.1 Robiginitalea sp. | reverse complement strand
GCCTATGGGGGTGCCGATACTGCCGCCACGTCCGGGGATATAGCTCCCCGCACCATGTGTAAAGAATTTTCCCAAACGCCATTCGTCTTCAGTAATCCCCAGGTCCCGTAAAGGTTGATTCACCGTATTTATGGCGAATTCCGACAGGTCGGATTTGGACTGGCTTTTAAAATAAGCTTCGCTCTCATCAAAAGTGAGCTCGGGATACTTATCCTTAAAAATATGCATGAGCAACGCTTCCCGCCAAACGACGCTGGCTGCCCCATTATTACTTACAGAAACCATATGGTCTACCCATTCAAAAAGGGAAAAGACATCCTTGTTTGTGACCTTTCGTTTGACTTGCTTCCCGGTTTCCAAATTGTATACCGGTACGGTATGGTGATCGTGTATGGCCCATTCCCCCGAGGTGATTTGTTTTGATTTCAGCAACTCGATTCGCTTCTCAAAGGAATCGGGATATACATGTTTTAATCCAGTAAAAAAGGCTGCGAGAACCACCAGCTTACCTACACTACCGGGCTGATACTGGGCAGAGGGGCGGTGTTCTGCGTATCTCAGGGGTTTTCCCGGACTCATATCGAGCAGGGTCATGGAATAGTTCTTGTTTAAACCCCTGAAAAGACCGTCAACATTAGCCTGAAGTCCTGCATCCAATTGAGGTAAGCCATCCTCGCGTTTATCAAAACCCCGGTCGACAAGATTGAGTTTAATGGAACTCAGGGGGTAAAATGCCCCGGGCCTAAGCCGGTTCGATTTGATTTCGCCACTCTGTACATCTTCCACCCATTTAAGGCGCTTGATACCGGTACGTTCGAATCCGTCATAGGGATAATCGCTATCCGCCATAAAAAAACTTCCGAGCAGTAAAGCAGCTACAATAAATATTTTCATCATAATTAAAGTGTTGAATTTAAACGAATGGATTTTTTCTGGTTGACTTCGGGGGTGATGGACTGCAGATATTCGGAACTCAGGGCCCCTTTATTTTCCACAAAAGGACGCACCTGGAAGAGCCAGATTTTCTCATCTTTAAAACCGAGTTCCACATCATAAGGACCTTCAATCCCCCTTCTTTCCATGGTATTGATTAATTCCTTGCTGAAGGCATTGATTTTTGAAATCCGGGCCTGTCCCATAATGGGCTCATCCAGGGAGGCCCCTATTACCTTTGTCCCCCCTTGCGGATTGAGGCTGTTGTAGTACAGTTCCCGGGAAGGGGCGATGAGTTCGTGGCCGCCATTTTTTTGAATCGCCCAGGTTTCAGCGAGCTGACCTTCTACAGCCCCGCCGACTCCGCGGCTCATCGCTACGGTAATTTCATCCGTCCTGCCAGAGCTTACCCCTTTGGTGATCATAACCCCGGAACAATCGTTGTCTACCCCGGGGATAACTACGATAGAAGGATAAACATTCTCCGGGTTATTCAGGTATTTCTGACGCCAGCGGTAGCTTCGATCTGAAAAAGGGGACGCCCATACTTGTTTAATCCCATCGATGACCGCATCCCGCTCCCGAATATTAAAAAGCGTTAGGTTTAGGCCGGCCCCGGTAAAGC
>NZ_JBAVZJ010000651.1:0-3301 GCF_049588695.1 Robiginitalea sp. | reverse complement strand
GGGGCTGGGGCGGTGCCTGGGGCCCGGGTTGGGGAGGCGCCTGGGGACCTAGTGTGAGCACCAGTACGGAAGGAGCTTTGTACATAGACCTTATTGATACGCAGAAAAAGGAACTGATATGGCAGGGACGCGGACAAGGCACGCTGGGAAACACCAGTGATATCGACAAGAAAGAAGCGCGAATCCGGGAATTCGTCTCAAAAATAATGGAAGCCTATCCTCCCGAAATCATCGCTTCGAGATAATTCGAAAATGCAAATTTTAACCCCCGCGTCCGGCGGGGGTTTTCTTTGGCCTGGAATAAAATTTGCATGCGAATTCGTATCTTTAGGTCACCGAAAAATTGTGCTATGCAATACGAAAGCAATCCTATTCTGGACCGTCTGCCCTCCCACCTCAGGCAGTACATCAAACCTCAGAATTACGAAGATTATTCTGCGGTAGACCAGGCTGTATGGAGGTATGTGATGCGCAAAAATGTGGCGTATTTAAGCCAGGTGGCTCACGAGTCTTACCTGAGCGGCCTTCAGAAAACAGGTATTTCTATCGAGCACATCCCGAATATGTATGGGATGAATCGCATTTTAAAAGAAATTGGCTGGGCTGCCGTAGCCGTAGATGGGTTTATTCCTCCGGCGGCCTTTATGGAATTTCAGGCCTATAATGTCCTGGTGATCGCCTCTGATATCCGGCAGCTCGACCATATTGAATACACCCCGGCACCGGACATCATCCACGAAGGTGCGGGGCACGCTCCTATCATCGCAAATCCGGAATACGCCGAGTACCTAAGGCGTTTCGGGGAAATCGGTTGCAAGGCAATTTCCAGTGCCAAAGATTATGAACTTTACGAAGCTGTGCGCCACCTCTCCATTATTAAGGAAGCCCCGGGTACAAGCGAGAAGGCCATAACCGAGGCAGAACAGCACATTGACAAATTACAGGAAAACATGGGGCCTCCCAGCGAAATGGCACTGATCCGAAACCTGCATTGGTGGACCGTGGAATACGGCCTGATCGGAACCCCTGAAGCCCCAAAAATTTACGGGGCCGGCTTGCTTTCTTCTATCGGGGAAAGCAGTTGGTGCATGACCGACAAAGTTTCAAAAATCCCATATTCCATCGAAGCTGTACATACTTCATTCGACATTACCAAGCCCCAACCTCAGCTTTTTGTAACACCCGATTTTGCCTTCTTAAGCCAGGTACTCGAGGAATTCGCCAATACCATGGCGCTGCGCAGGGGTGGCCTCGACGGATTGGAAAAACTAATCGCATCCGAGGCTTTGGGCACCGTGGAGCTCAGTACCGGACTTCAGATTTCAGGGGTATTTACCAGGGCCATAGCCTCTGAGGGCAGGACCGCCTACCTTCAGACTACGGGTCCTACTGCCCTGGCCTATCGGGAAAAAGAACTGATTGGGCATAGTACGGCCTTTCATCCGGATGGGTTCGGGGCGCCGATTGGCAAGTTGAAGGGGATTAACCTGCCCATCGAAGATATGAGTCCGAGGGATTTAAAAGCGTACAAAATTTATGAAGGCGAGCAGGTAACCCTGGAGTTTGAAGGTGGGATTCACCTTCAGGGGGATATTATCACCGGAACCCGGAATTTAAGGGGGGAAATCATCCTGATCACCTTCCAGAACTGCACCGTTCGTTACAAAGACGAGTATTTATTTCGTCCGGAATGGGGACACTACCACATGGCGGTTGGTGAAAATATAGTCTCCGCCTTCAATGGCCCGGCAGACCTTAGCAGCTTTGACCTCAACAGCCATGTTCCCGGGGAAACAACTATAAAGGTTCACAAAGACCCCAAGAGGGAACAACTCGAAAAGCTATATACCCAAATTCGGGAATTCCGTGAAGGGACCAATACCACCATCTCGAGGAATAAGGTTTTTCAGGAACTCAAGGCCTCCCACCCGGAAGACTGGATGCTCCCCGTGGAGATTTACGAATTGGCCCGGGAAGATCGAAATGAGGCATTTGCGTCTGAAATCCTGCAACATCTCGAGCAGGTAAAACGCGAACGTCCCGAAGTAGGGCATCTGATCGATGGGGGAATAGCCCTGGTAGATCAGGCCAAAGTAGCCCTGTGATAAAAAACATTGCGTATTCGTAAATACAACGCTGGAAGGAGAGGTCTGGCGTTAATAAAACTTGGGCACTAACCAGGGGGGGGGTCAATCCAACAACAAATCCCGGGAAGGCATGGATTCCAGTTTCTGATCCTTATAGACCAGCGTCCAGCCCAGGGAACGCGTCAGCACATAGAATTCTGCGAGTTCGCTCAGCAGGCGATTCCTGGCATTGCTTTTCAGGGTTGAATTCTCAATTTTTTTCTCAATGGAGGCGATTACTTTAGATTTGACCCTGTTGTAGTCCTCCGCCTCAAAGGGGTTGAAATAATCGGCACTGACATCGTAATATTCAATATCCGGGTCAATACGGATTTCGGGTTCGGGAATTTCCTCGATATACAGGGTCCGGGTGATACTATCCAGGCGATAGGTCAGCGCACTCAGGTCATAACTTACCGTCGCCCTGGCATTGACAACCACGAGCGCTCGTTTATCCGCCGTAAAGAAGGGTCCGAATAATTCCCGGCTATCCGCGTAACTAAAGACTTCGGCAAAATGCCCTTCCGTAACTACTAATTTCGAAACCTGCTCGATCTGAGAAGTGATAAGGGCCGATTCGGACTGCACTTCGGCTTCTCCTTTACCGGTCCACTCCCAGGATCTGTACAGCAGGACCAGGACCAGGCAGATGGCAAAACCCGCAAGAATTCGTTTCATCTGTTCATGTTTTATTGTTCTTTAAAGGTCGGATGTAATTCGCCATTGAACTTTTCACCGGGTATTGAGAATTTTCATGGCTCATATCATAAGTCAAATTGTATAAAGGGATATTCTGCCGATAGGGCTGCTGCCTTTTCCTTCAGGAGTTCATTTGTGTTGTCCCCTGAAGATTCGGTGGCACGGACATCCCGGTGTGCCATTTGTTTATGTAGTGCCCCCACCCGTTTCATCACGGGTATCGCTAAGGGATCTACCCAGGCCTCTACGAACTTTTCCCAGACAAAATCCACAGCTTGCTCTGTCGGGTGTATAAGGTCCCTGTTATAAAACCGGTAGTCGCGCAATTCATCCATCAACAATTCATAGGCGGGAAAGTAGTGGATATTTGCGCCCCGGACCACTTCGTGGACCGCAGCGATCAGATGTGCCTTACTGCGTTGGTTCTCTACCAGTCCATCCCGCACATGGCGCACCGGGGACACGGTCAGTAGTAC
>NZ_JBAVZJ010000650.1:0-7713 GCF_049588695.1 Robiginitalea sp. | reverse complement strand
TCAATGGTGGAGTGCCTGGTATCCCGGTGCAGAGCCCGGGGGTGGGGGGTATATCGCCCAGCGTATGCTGGCGGCTAAAAACGAAAACCACGCCATTGGAGCGACGTTTTTTTTCAACATCATGCATTATGCCCTGAGGCCCTGGCCCTGGATTCTTGTCGCCCTGGCATCTTTGGTGGTTTTCCCCGATGTCGCGAGTATTCACGAGGCTTTTCCCAACGTGGAAGAAAGCAAGTTGGGCAACGACCTGGCCTACTCCGCCATGCTCACCAAATTGCCCCCGGGGCTGCTCGGGATTGTGCTGGCTTCCCTTGGGGCGGCGTATATGTCTACGATTTCAACCCACTTGAACTGGGGTTCTTCATATGTGGTCAATGATTTTTACAAACAACAGATTAAACCTGAGGCCTCTGAGCGGGAACTCGTAGCTGTAGGCCGGATAACCACAGTAGTACTGATGGTATGCAGTGCTATCCTCGCCCTGTTCCTGACCAATGCCCTGCAACTTTTTGATATCATCCTGATGTTTGGGGCCGGGACGGGCCTGATTTTTATTTTAAGGTGGTTCTGGTGGCGCATTAATGCCTGGAGTGAAATCTCTGCCATGTTTTCTTCAGGCCTGATTTCAATACTCTTCAATTTTACGGACCTCGGGGGATATTTCTTTGGGGGCACTACAGCATCAGGGGCCGTTTTTGAAGGGCTTTTGCCCGGATGGAGCAAGTTCCCGGTAGTCGTTCTGATCACCTCTGTCGTATGGCTGGTGGTGACCTTTGCCACCCCTGCTGAGCGAACGGAGACCTTAAGGGCATTTTATAAGCGGATACAGCCGGGAGGGCCCGGGTGGCGTAAAATAGTCGCGGAAGCCTCCGCGGAGGGAATCACCCTGGATCAGGGCAAAAAGTGGAGTGTACCCTCCGGGATTCTGGCTATGGTCATCGGGTGTTTGCTGGTCTACAGTTGTATGTTTGCCACCGGTAACTGGATATATGGAAATTACCCCAGTGCCGCGGGATTGACAGTAGTTGTAGTCGTTACGGCCTGGTTGTTAAGGCGCATGTGGAGTCAAATAAAAGGTGATATTTTATGAAAGAGCGTATTGTTTCTGTGGATATTTTCCGGGGTCTTACCATAGCCCTTATGATTTTGGTGAACACCCCGGGGACCTGGGAGGCCGTATATCCGCCACTCAGGCATGCTGACTGGCATGGATACACCCCGACAGACCTGGTATTCCCATTCTTCCTGTTTATTGTGGGGACCTCCATTGTTTTTGCCTATAAGAACAAACAACCGGGCCCTGCGGTCTACCGCAAGATTGTCGTACGCACGTTAAAACTGATTGGGTTGGGGCTGTTCCTGGGGGCGTTTAAAGTAGAACCCCCTTTTATCCTTCCTTTTGAGGAAATCCGATTCCCCGGTGTTTTGCAGCGTATCGGGGTGGTTTTTTTCGCGGCTTCCCTCCTCTACCTGAATTTCAACTGGAAGGTTTTGCTCGGCATAGCAACCACTATTTTGCTGGGTTACTGGATCTGGATGGGATTCATCCCACTCGAAGGCCAGGCGCCGACCTTTGAGCGGGCGGCAAATAACTGGGCAAACTATATCGACCTGAATGTATTGGGGACCCATATGTACAAACCGGACTACGATCCGGAAGGGCTCCTAAGTACACTTCCGTCTATCGTTTCGGCCCTTTTGGGGGTATTTACCGGGCTTTTGCTGGTCAGCGACAGGGCGGAGAAGACCAGGACAATGGTTCTGATTGGAGTCGGAATGTTGGTGCTGGGTTATCTCTGGGACCTGGTGTTTCCTATCAACAAAGCCCTTTGGACCAGTAGTTTTGTATTGGTTACGGCCGGGTGGGCGAACCTGGTACTGGCGCTGATCTACTATCTTACAGATGTCCGCGGCCTGCGATTCGGCAGCATATTCAAGTACGCCGGGGCCAATGCCATAACCGTGTATTTTCTCTCCAGCTTTATAACCAACATTTTTTATCAGAAAAAGAATGAAGCGGGGGTTAGTATTCACGAACAGTTGTTCAACACCCTCTATATTCACCAGGGGATGTCCCCGGAGTTCTCTTCCTTGCTCTACGGGCTTTCAGTTACCGGATTTTACTTGTTGCTGGGCTGGTGGATGTACCGGAAAAAGATCTTTATCAAGGTGTAGAATACCCTTGCATCAGGCGGGCGACGTATTTCCCGATCATATCAAACTCAAGGTTTACCCTGCTCCCCACCTCGTATTCCCTGAAGCGGGTGTGCTCATAGGTGTAGGGGATGATAGCCACACTAAAAGTACCCGGGCCTGAATCGACTACCGTCAGGCTTACCCCGTCCACGGTAATGGACCCTTTTTCTATGGTGATACGGCTGGGGTGCATGTCGTACCTGAAATGGAACTTCCAGCTGCCACCCAGATCTTCAACCTTTGTGCATACCCCTACCTGGTCTACATGGCCCTGCACAATATGCCCGTCCAATCGCGCGCCCAGGGTCATGGCCCGTTCCAGGTTAACGGCACTGCCTTCTTTCAGGTCTCCCAGATTGCTCCTCTGCAGTGTTTCTTCAATAGCCGTAACGGTGTAAGCGTCTGTTGCTATGGATACTACGGTGAGGCACACGCCGTTATGCGCCAGGCTTTGGTCCACTTTTAGCTCCTGGGCCATGGGGGATTGAATCGTAATATTCAGGTTGGTCTGGTCTTTTTCCAGGTGGGTGACAATGCCCGGGGTTTCGATAATTCCTGTAAACATAGTATGTGGAAATTGAGTAATTTTGACGGGATTTCTAAGATACAAAGGTACAGATTCATGCAGGATACGAGGGAGAAAATTAAAGTAGGGATTTCAATAGGCGATCTCAATGGAATTGGTCCGGAGGTGGCTTTGAAGACTTTCGAGGATAGCCGAATGCTCGATTTCTGTACCCCTGTTTTTTTTGCTTCGAACAAGACCATTTCCTTCCTGACAAATCACTTCGGGATTTCTATGAAGTTCCATGGAATCCCCGGGGCCTCTGATGCGCTGGAAGGCAAGATCAACGTGGTCAATGTCTGGAAAGATTCCCCGGATATCCATTTCGGAAAACCTTCGAAAACAACGGGAAGCTACGCGATCAAGTCCTTACAGGCGGCTGTTAAGGCCCTGAAAAAAGGAAGTATTGATATTTTGGTTACCGCTCCCATCAACAAGAAAACGGTTCAGGCAGAAGAATTTGCATTTCCGGGGCACACGGATTACCTCGCCCGGGAACTGGAAGGTACAAGCCTGATGTTTATGGTCACCGATACCCTTAAAATCGGATTGCTCACAGATCATGTACCTGTGGGGGAAGCCCCATCGCTGATTACCCCTGAGTTGATATCCGAAAAGGTGCGGGCTATGGAGGATTCCCTGATCCGGGATTTTGGAATTGCAAAACCCAAAATCGCCGTTCTCGGGATTAATCCCCATAGTGGAGATGACGGGGTTATCGGCAAAGAAGACGATACGGTGCTCCGCCCGGCCCTCAAAAAACTGGCGGAAGGCAAACACCTGGTTTACGGACCTTATGCGGCGGATACATTCTTCGCCTCGGATAATTATTTGAACTTTGACGCGGTCCTGGCGGCGTATCACGACCAGGGTTTGATTCCCTTTAAAACACTTGCTTTTGGCAAAGGGGTTAATTTTACCGCAGGCCTCAGCCGCGTCCGTACCTCTCCCGACCATGGGACGGCTTTCGATATTGCGGGGGAGAATAAAGCGAATCCGGACTCCTTTAAAGAGGCTTTGTTTACGGGGATGGAAATTTTCAGAAAGCGAAGTGAGCACCACAGCCTGACCCGGAACCCCCTGAAAAAGCAGCGCATGAAACGCGCCGGGAGAGGAGAGGATCGATAGGTATTTATTGTCAGAAATAATTGGGTTTTGACAAAAAAAAAGTATCTTTGCACGCCCTAATTGAATGGAAGAGGAGATGAGGCATAAAGAGTTTGAAATTCCTTTTTCGGGATTAAAACAGGGGAAACATCAGTTTGATTTTCAAATTGATAACGCGTTCTTTGACTCTTATCAGTACGACGAATTCAACGAGGCCGATATAAAGGTTACTGCCTTACTCCATAAAATGAGTACCATGATGGAGTTGGAGTTGAAAGCTGAGGGCTGGGTGAATGTCGCCTGTGACCTGACCAGTGAACCCTATAATCAGCCTATTGAAAGTGAACTGGAGTTGGTGGTTAAATTCGGGGAAGAGTTTAATGATGAGGACGATGAAATCCTGGTCTTACCCCTTGGATCCCATCAGTTCAATATTGCACAGTATATTTATGAAATGCTCGTGCTGGCTGTCCCGACCAAGAGAGTGCACCCCGGAATTGCAGATGGCACCCTGGATTCGGAAATACTGAAAAAGCTGGAAGAATTACAGCCGAAAGAGATCAAAAACGAAGAAAACGAGATCGATCCCAGATGGGATGCATTAAAGAGTTTATTAATAGATAAAAAACAATAGCGTACCATGGCACATCCTAAAAGAAAGATTTCCAAGACCAGAAGGGATAAACGTCGCACCCATTACAAGGCAACTGCCCCTACTCTGGCGAAAGATCCGACCACTGGAGAGATGCACCTGTTCCACAGGGCGCACTGGCACGAAGGAAAGTTATATTACAGAGGGCAGGTCCTTGTAGATAAAACTGAAGAGGCCAGCGCATAACGACACCACAATAGATTACTGACTCCCACTCCATAAGGTGGGAGTTTTTTTATGGACTGAATTCCTCAAAAAACCATAGATAAAAGCATAAATTGCTGGAAAATCCTTAATTTTCACAGATTTTGAAGCTTTTTCTAAAGGTTCTTTTCTAAAAACCTTTCTTTAATGAATAAGATAACAGCAGCGATTACCGCTGTGGGAGGTTACGTTCCGGAGTATCGACTCACCAATGCCATCCTGGAGACTATGGTGGATACGAACGATGAATGGATCACCACCCGGACCGGAGTTAAGGAGCGAAGAATCCTCAAAGACCCTGACAAGGGCACTTCTTTTCTGGCCATAGAAGCCGCCAAAGACCTGATTCGCAAACGCAATCTCGATCCTGCCGAAATTGACCTGGTGATACTGGGGACCGCTACCCCGGATTTGCCTGTGGCCGCTACAGCTGTTTATGTAGCTACCGAAATTGGAGCTGTCAACGCTTTTGCCTATGATTTACAGGCGGCCTGCTCTAATTTCCTATACGGGATGTCTACGGCAGCCCGGTATATCGAATCCGGCAGGTATAAGAAAGTTTTGCTGATTGGGGCCGATAAAATGTCCTCCATAATTGATTACACGGATCGAACTACCTGTATCATTTTTGGAGATGGGGGTGGAGCGGTGCTTTTTGAGCCTTCCACGGACGGCCTTGGGTTGATAGACGAATACCTGAGAAGTGACGGAACAGGACGGAAGTTCCTCCGAATAGAGGCTGGCGGATCACTGATGCCGGCATCCGAGGAAACGGTTCGCAATAAGAGGCATTTCGTATATCAGGATGGGAAGTCGGTTTTTAAATTCGCCGTTTCCAATATGGCGGATGTCGCGGCTAAAATCATGGAGCGCAATTCGCTTTCACATGAAGATGTAAACTGGTTAGTGCCGCATCAGGCGAATAAGCGAATCATCGATGCCACAGCCAACCGGATGGGTCTCGATCATGCGAAGGTCATGATGAATATCGAGAATTACGGGAACACTACTTCGGCCACCCTGCCTTTGCTCCTGCACGATTATGAAAAACAACTGAAAAAGGGGGATAGCCTCGTATTTGCCGCTTTTGGCGGAGGTTTCACCTGGGGGTCCATTTATCTGAAATGGGCGTACAATTCGAATTAGAAACAACTTAGAAAACCTGAATCCATGGATATTAAAGAAATTCAAAGCCTCATCAAATTTGTGGCCAAATCAGGGGCCAGTGAAGTGAAGCTCGAAACGGATGATATTAAAATCACCATTCGTACAGGACCGACCTCCTCGGGACCGGAAACTACCTATGTACAACAGATTCCGATGCAGGCGCAGCCCGTGACAGCTCCGGCACCCGTAGCCGCGACACCAGATGCCCCGGCAGCGGAGGCAACCGATGAGGAATCCAAATACATCACCATTAAGTCTCCGATAATTGGGACGTTCTACAGGAAACCTTCTCCGGACAAACCCGCCTTTGTGGAAGTCGGGGCTTCAATCGCCCCCGGGGATGTCCTTTGCGTGATCGAGGCGATGAAGCTGTTCAATGATATTGAATCGGAAGTTTCCGGGAAGATTGTCAAAGTACTCGTGGAAGACTCTTCCCCGGTGGAATTTGATCAACCTCTGTTCCTGGTTGACCCTTCCTGATGGCCTGAAGCTATCGACGCTGTAGTTCATTTATTAATCCGCCAAGAAGACGCGCCATGTTCAAGAAAATACTGATTGCAAATCGCGGGGAAATCGCCATGCGCATCATACGAACCTGCAAGGAAATGGGAATTAAAACCGTTGCGGTTTATTCCAAAGCCGACGAGGAGAGTCTCCACGTCCGTTTTGCGGATGAGGCGGTTTGTATCGGGCCTGCTCCGAGTTCACAATCCTATCTAAAAATACCCAACATCATTGCTGCGGCTGAAATCACCAATGCAGATGCTATCCACCCGGGGTATGGATTTCTCTCAGAAAACTCCAAGTTCTCCAGAATATGTGCGGAACACGACATTAAGTTTATCGGGGCAACGGGTGATCAAATAGATAAAATGGGAGACAAGGCCTCTGCAAAGGCCACTATGAAAAAAGCAGGAGTACCCACCATACCCGGTTCGGAAGGTATTCTTAAAGATCTGGCCGAGGCTCGGAAAGAAGCGGGAAAAATGGGGTATCCCGTAATGATCAAGGCGACTGCCGGTGGGGGTGGAAAAGGAATGCGCGCTATTTGGAAGGAAGAAGATCTCGAGAAGAATTTCGAAAGTGCCGTACAGGAAGCTGAAGCGGCTTTTGGAAATGGAGGGATGTACATGGAAAAGCTCATTGAGGAGCCCCGCCATATTGAAATTCAGATCATTGGCGATCAGTACGGGAAGGCTTGCCATCTCTCAGAGCGGGATTGTTCCGTACAAAGACGCCACCAAAAATTGACTGAGGAAACACCTTCCCCATTTATGACGGACAAACTCCGGGAAGAAATGGGAAATGCCGCGATTCTGGCTGCAGAGTATATAAAATACGAAGGTGCAGGAACCGTGGAATTCCTGGTAGATAAACACCGGAATTTTTATTTTATGGAGATGAACACCCGGATTCAGGTGGAACATCCCATAACGGAACAGGTGATCGATTACGACCTGATTCGCGAACAAATCCTGGTGGCCGGAGGGGTGCCGATTTCCGGAAAAAATTACGTCCCCAAGCTCCACTCTATCGAATGCCGTATTAATGCGGAAGATCCGTATAATGACTTCCGTCCTTCCCCTGGGAGAATCACAACCCTGCATACTCCGGGAGGTCATGGGGTGCGTCTGGATACGCATGTTTACAGCGGCTATGTGATTCCACCCAATTACGATTCGATGATCGCCAAGCTGATCACCACGGCCCAAACCCGGGAGGAGGCGATCAACAAAATGAGGCGTGCCCTGGATGAGTTTGTAATCGAAGGCGTTAAAACCACGATTCCTTTTCATCAACAACTAATGGACAACCCGGATTA
>NZ_JBAVZJ010000649.1:0-8985 GCF_049588695.1 Robiginitalea sp. | reverse complement strand
ATGCATGGCAAGGCGGCAAGGCGGCTTTTCCCCGGGCGACGTTTTCTGAAAAGGATATTCCAGTATCCGGCAAAACCGACGGGTTCCATGCAGCCACCAACATACGGCGGCTGTCCGGGTTGGTGTTCAGGGTTTGCAATAACTGCGCGATCTGGTCTATGGAATCTCCATTCCAGTTGCGCCACTGCTGCCCGTAGACAGGCCCGAGGTCACCGTTTTCATCGGCCCACTCATTCCAAATCCGAACCCCGTTTTCCTGTAGGTAGCGGACGTTGGTATCCCCTTTCAGAAACCAGAGCAGTTCGTGAATCACGGATTTTACATGGATTTTTTTGGTGGTGACTAACGGAAAGCCCGCGGCGAGATCGAACCGCATCTGGTAGCCAAAAACGCTTAATGTGCCGGTCCCGGTCCGATCGGATTTCAGGGTGCCATGGCTCAGCACGTGATTCAGCAGGTCGTGATATTGTTTCATGAGTAATTACAGTTTACCCCGATTTGGGATGGGTCTAAAAGTAAATATTCAACTTGTTTTGCCGAAGCCGGATCAGGCCTTTTTTTTAAAAGGTTATTAACCTTGTCGGGAAAATGGAAAGAATAAAGCGGGAGCTATTTTTATCCGAGAATCATGCCCGCAAGCGTGGCGGAAAGCAGGGAGGCCAGGGTCCCTCCCACGACGGCCTTCAGGCCGAATTCGGAAAGGGTTTTCCGCTGTCCGGGTGCCAGGGAGCCGATACCCCCGATCTGTATCCCGATAGAGGCGAAATTGGCAAAACCACAGAGCATATAAGTAGCCATAATGACCGACTTCTGATACCCGAGATGTAAGGGATTGCTGAGGTCTTTCAAATCAGCCAGCTGGATGTACCCTACAAATTCACTGGCGGCCAGCTTTATGCCCAACAATTGCCCCATCATCATGATGTCGCTCGAATCTACGCCGATGAGCCACATCAGGGGAGCGAATAAAGCGCCTAAAAGGGCTTCGAGAGAGAGTGACTCATAAGGGGAGTTGAGGGCGATCCATTCATTGAGTGAGGTCAGGTCACCTACCCAACCCAGTATTCCGTTAATCATCGCGATAAAGGCGACAAATACCAGGAGCATGGCCCCAACATTGACAGCCAGCTTGAGACCTTCCGTGGTACCGTTGGCTATCGAATCGAGTAAATTACTTCCTATTTTATCTGCAGATACGCTGATCGTTTTATCCACTGCTTCCGTTTGCGGATACAGGATTTTAGAAACAACGATAGCTCCCGGCGCAGCCATAACGGAAGCGGCAATGAGGTGGCGTGCAAATTCCAGTCGGAGCTGCGGATCATTGCCTCCTAAAAAACCGATATATGCGGCGAGGACTCCCCCTGCCACGGTGGCCATACCCCCGATCATGACCAGGAGGATTTCCGAACGGTTCATTTTCTCGAGATAGGCCTTAATCAGCAGGGGGGCTTCAGTTTGTCCCAGAAAGATATTCCCCGCAATGCTGAGGCTTTCCGGCCCGGAGATTCCAAGGGCTCGCGACAGCAACCAGGCCAGCCCCCGGACAACGCGTTGAATGATCCCCAAATAATACAAGACGGATGTAAGGGCCGAGAAAAAAATGATGGTAGGCAGGATTTGAAAGGCAAAAACATATCCGATGTTCGGATTGTCTAAATCCATAAGGCTGCCGAAAACAAACGTACTTCCCGCCAGGGTGAATTCGAGAATACTGTTAAAAAAGGAGCCCAAAACATTGAAAAACCACTGTACGGCCGGAATCTTAAGAACCCCTATGGCGAGCAGTAGCTGTATACTCAGGCCCACGCCGACAGTTTTCCAATTGATTGATTTTCTCCTGGCACTAAAAGCGAAGGCAATGGCAAGCACGACTATAAGTCCCAGCAAACCTCTCCCGAGGGAAGTGATACTGAATCCCTGATTTGGGGTCAGGACATCCGGCGACGCATCCTGGGCCATACCGAAGAGCGGAAGCAATAGGAAAATCAGGCTTAAGAGAAGTGCAAAACAGGAATATCTGCCTTTTTTCAACTCAGCTTTTTCGTTTGGATATTTCATCCCTGAGCTTGGCAGCTTTCTCATAATCCTCGCCGGTTACAGCTTTTTCGAGTTCTTTATTCAGCTCTTCTAAACTCATTTCCCTGTAAGGAGCCCCGGATCCCGGATCGATTTCAACAGCCTGGCCTTCCTGCAGGATTTCATCGACCATTATACTGTCGTCACCATCTTCTTTGTCCGTATCCTTTGAAGAAAACTTAAGGAAAATACCTGCCTTATCCAGAATAGCTTTATAAGTAAAAATGGGGGCGTCAAACCGGAGGGCCAGGGCAATGGCGTCGCTTGTGCGCGCATCGATGATTTCTTCGACCTTATCCCGTTCAGAGATGATACTGGAGTAGAACACACCATCGACAAGTTTGTGGATGATTACCTGCTTGATGACAATCTGGAATCTGTCCGCAAAATTTTTGAACAAATCGTGTGTAAGGGGTCTGGGCGGTTGTATTTCTTTCTCCAGCGCAATGGCTATGGATTGAGCCTCGAAAGCACCGATTACAATGGGAAGTTTGCGCTCTCCATCCACTTCGTTAAGAATAAGGGCATAAGCCCCATTCTGAGTCTGGCTGTAGGAAATCCCTTTTATTTTTAACCTGACAAGGCTCATAGGCAAATTTAACGCATGAAAAGACTGTTAAACAACAGGGTTGTCCGGTTATTTAACAGCCCCAAAGAACGACAAATTAACAAAAATTAGCCGTTTTGTGCCTTAAATTCCTTTAATTTTTCGATCAATTCAGGTACCACCTCAAAAGCATCCCCCACGATTCCGTAGTCAGCCGCTTTAAAGAAGGGGGCTTCCGGATCTGTATTGATCACTACTTTGGTTTTGGATGCGTTTACACCGGCCAGGTGCTGAATGGCACCGGAAATACCAATGGCAATATAGAGGTTGCTGGCCACGGGTTTCCCGGTTTGTCCGACGTGTTCACTATGCGGTCTCCAGCCGAGATCAGAAACGGGTTTGGAACAGGCAGTTGCCGCACCCAGTACTTCAGCGAGATCTTCGATCAGATTCCAGTTTTCCGGACCTTTCAGGCCACGTCCGCCGGATACGACAACTTCGGCATCCGCAATGGTGACTTTATCAGAAGCTTTGTCCACTGATATAGATTTAACCCCAAAGTCAGAATCTGAGAAAGTTGGGGAGAATGCTTCTACCTGGGCTTCAACACTGTTCTCAAGGGTTCCGAAAGCGTTGTTTGAGACCCCGATAATGGCAGGCTCCCCTTTTAATTCGGTATATGCAAATCCCTTATTACTAAATGCAGTACGCTTAACCACCAGAGGTTCAGTGGTTTCCGGCAGGCTGACTACGTTATTGACGTACCCGGCTTTCAACATCCCCGCCAGGATAGAAATAGCGTATTTGGTGTCTGTGCTGGAACTGGTTACCAACACTTTTGCCCCTGTTTCGGAAACGGCCTGTCGCAGGAGGGAAGCCGTTCCCCTGGCATTGAATTCTGCAAGGCGCGGTTCAGCTGCATTCAGAACACGGGTTATTCCAAAGGCCCCGAGTTCTGCCGGACTATCTGCATTGACAGAGATGGCAATCACGTCGGTTCCCATGACTTTGGCCAGTTCGCTGGCGTAACTCGCCACTTCAAAGGCACTTTTTTTAAAATTTCCTTTTTCCGATTCTGTATATACGAGTACAGGCATTTTTTTACTTTTTTACGATTAAATAACTTTTGCCTCTTTGTGAAGCAGATCGATCAGTTCGTCAATGTTTTCAGGGTCTACCAATTTGACAGCTCCTTTGGGTGCCGGTTTTTCAAAACGTACATCCAAAGTACCCTCAGCGGCATCCACGGGAGGAACCACGGTGAGTTTCTTTTGTCGGGCCATCATGATTCCCCTCATATTAGGAATACGCAGGTCACTTTCTTCAACCAGCCCTTTTTGCCCTCCAATAATCAGTGGCAATGTGGTCTCTAGCGTCTCCTTTCCCCCGTCGATTTCCCGTACCGCGGTGGCCTTGTTATCTTCTACTTCAAGCGAGATACAGGTGTTGACAAAGTTCATATCGAGCATGGCAGACATCATTCCCGGGACCATTCCCCCGTTGTAGTCGATAGATTCCCTTCCCGCGATAATCAGGTCGTAACCACCTTTCTGCACGATTTCTGAAAGCTGGCGGGCTACAAATATTCCATCTACCGGTTCTGCGTCGATACGGATACCTTCATCGGCACCAATTGCGAGAGACTTCCTTATAGTGGGTTCTACGGAGGCAGTACCAACGGTGGCTACGTGGACTGTAGCCCCTTGTTTTTCTTTAAACCACATGGCGCGGGTCAGTCCGAACTCGTCATTCGGATTGATTACAAACTGCACACCGGTGGTGTCAAAGGCAGTGTTGTCGGATGTGAAATTGATTTTCGAAGTAGTGTCTGGCACGTTGCTGATGCATACGAGAATCTTCATAAAAACACGGTTTAAAACGTTTATTACAGGGCTGCTAAGATAGCCAATAATTTTATAAATACTATGCATGCATAGTAAAAAAAGTAATCAATTTAATGAACTTCTGTCTCCTGAGTTGCTTTATAATTTTCTATTTTTGTGGGCGTTTAAGGCGCAGTGCGCCTGTGCTTAGAATAAATTTTAGCCATGAAGACGATACAATTCAGAGAAGCCATTGCAGAAGCCATGTCCGAGGAGATGCGCAAAGATGAATCCATTTATCTTATGGGCGAGGAAGTAGCAGAATACAATGGGGCTTACAAGGCTTCCAAGGGTATGCTCGAGGAATTTGGTCCCAGAAGGGTCATCGATACCCCGATCTCTGAACTTGGTTTTTCCGGAATAGGTGTCGGTTCGGCCATGATTGGAAATCGTCCGATTATCGAGTTTATGACCTTTAATTTCTCACTTGTCGGTATCGACCAGATTATCAACAACGCTGCAAAAATGCGGCAGATGTCCGGGGGACAGTTTAATATACCTATTGTCTTTCGCGGTCCTACAGCTTCTGCAGGCCAGCTCGGGGCTACGCATTCACAGGCTTTTGAAAGCTGGTATGCGAACTGCCCGGGTCTGAAGGTGGTTGTGCCTTCCAATCCCAGGGATGCCAAGGGACTTTTAAAGTCTGCCATTCGGGATGACGATCCGGTAATTTTTATGGAGTCTGAGCAGATGTACGGAGACAAAGGAGAAGTTCCGGAAGGCGAATTCACATTGCCGATAGGAGTGGCTGAAGTCAAGCGGGAAGGGACTGATGTCACCATTGTCTCTTTTGGAAAAATAATCAAAGAGGCCTATGCTGCAGCAGAAACCCTGGAAAAAGATGGTATCTCCTGCGAAATTATAGACCTTATGACAGTCCGGCCCATGGATCATGAAACGATCCTGGATTCTGTAAGAAAGACGAATCGCCTGGTCATCCTGGAAGAAGCGTGGCCTTTTGGGAATGTTGCCACCGAGATCACCTATCAGGTCCAGTCCCAGGCCTTTGATTATCTGGATGCCCCTATTGAAAAAATCAATACCGCGGACACCCCTGCCGCGTATTCCCCTGTACTGCTCGAAGAATGGCTCCCCAATCGGGAAGATGTAATTCGGGCCGTTCGGAAAGTTCTGTACAAATAAAGAGTTCCTTTGTAACTTTTCCCCGGCTATACCGACCAAACACCGGGGATTTTTGCATTTATCGTATTCGACTCAATTTTACCTCCAAACATTCGTTGCCCTGTTAATATGTTCGTCCGATATAAGGATGGCAGGGCCTTAAAGTGGTTTCAAATGCAGCGATGGCTCGCAGTATTGGTTTTTTGGATTTCTGCCTTTGGTTTGGCTCAAACCAAGGTGGGTGGAGTTGTGGTGGATGAATTGGGGGACCCTGTGGCCTTTGCCAATGTACTGTTTAAAAATTCCACCGAAGGGACCATCAGCAACGATGATGGTCGTTTTTACCTGGAGAGCCAGGACCGCTTCGATACCCTGGTTATTTCATTTGTTGGATATACCAGTCGTGAGATTTTGCTTTCCTCCAGGGCCACATTGAATATGGAGATTGTCCTTGTGGAAGGGGAACAACTCGATGAGGTTGTGGTTTACGTGGGAAAACAATCCAAGAAAAACAACCCCGCCATTGATATCCTGCGAAAAATTTGGGCCAAAAAGCGTTCCAACGGCTTGCGGCTCTACGATCAGTACCGATATGATGAATACGAGAAAATCGAGTTTGATCTCAATACCATCGACAGCGCCTTGATGCAGAGCAAGATATTCAGGGGAATGGAATTTGTCTTTGAAGATTTAGATACCTCCCGGATTACGGGAAAAACCTATCTCCCTGTATTTATCAATGAAAAATTCACCACGGTCTACGGGGATAACGAGATGAATCTCGACAAGCAGGTAGTGATGGGGAACAAAAATTCAGGGTTTAGCAACAATCAGGCGATCATTGCCTTTGTACAGGATTTGTACACCCAGTATGACGTCTACGATAACTACATTAAACTCTTTGACAAGAGCTTTACCAGCCCACTCTCCAAGACAGGTATTGATACCTATAATTACGTCCTGGCTGACAGTGCCTATATTAAGGATAAATGGTGCTACAATATAATTTACTACCCAAGACGGAAGAATGAGCTCACTTTCAAGGGGGATTTCTGGGTAAATGATACGACCTACGCCATTGCTGAAATTAATATGCAGGTTACCCGGAGTGCAAATGTCAATTGGGTAAAGGAGTTGTATATAGAACAGGAATTCGAAGTGCTCTCCGATTCGGTGTTTCTCTTAAAGCGGGACTACCTCCTGACAGATTTTGCCCTGAACAAAAAAGATAAGTCCAGAGGAGTGTACGGCAAACGCACCACGGTTTATGACAACTATATTTTTGATCAGGCCCAGCCCAAAGATTTTTACCAGCAAAAACAGGATCCTTTTAACCCGGTGGTCATGGAGCGGAGTGATGCGTTCTGGGAGAACAACCGCCTGGAGGATCTCAACCGGGATGAGGAAGGGATCTACGCCATGCTCGATACGCTTAAAACCGTCCCTAAGTTCAATACCTTTTATTATTTGGCCAGCGTACTCGGCTCAGGCTATATCGAGATTGATAAGTGGAATATCGACCTGGGGGATATCTATAGCGCCTGGGGGTATAACGATGCGGAAGGGGTTCGATTCCGGGGGGGGGTGCGAACCTTCTTCGGACAAAATGATCCATGGCGTATCCAGGCCTATGGGGCTTATGGATTTATGGATCAGCGAATCAAATACGGCATATCGGGTAAGGTTCTGCTGGATCGCAGGAACCGTTTGATTCTCTCCGGGGGGAATCGGAGGGATATTGAACAGCTGGGTTTAAATTTAACGGCCACTACAGATGTCCTTGGGCGCAGTATTGCCTCGGGGAACTTGCTTACCGTAGGGACTAACGACCGCCTGACCAATATCAACCTGAGTACCCTGATGCTGGAAATGGAGCCTGTGAAAAACCTTCGTATGCGGTTCGGAACGTCCTTTCGAACCCTGAAATCTGCCCTGCCAGAGGCTTTTAGCCTGGATTATCTGGATCCGGACGCCCCAGGGGGTGTTTCCTCCCAAATCCGGCAGTTCGACCTGATCACCACCCTGGTCTATACACCGGGGAAGCGAACCATAGGATACGGGGTGGAACGGCGGGATATCAATGATAACTACAGTACGCTTCTTTTGAACTATACCCATGGGGTGCGTGGCTTTTTGGAAAGCGATTTTGACTATCGCAAAATCCAGTTTTCCTATACCCAGCCCTGGCAGCTTGGCGGGTTGGGCCGCCTTACGACATCCGTGGAAGTGGGGAAGACTTTTGGGGCCGTACCCCTGGGATTGCTCAATGTGGTGCCGGGAAACCAAACTTTCTTTACCATTTTTAATTCTTTTCCCAACCTCGATTTTTACGAGTTTGTTACCGACACCTACACCTCCATGCACCTGGAGCATAATTTTAACGGTCGCATCTTCTCCCGAATTCCGCTCCTCAGGGACTTAAACCTTCGCGAGATCGTGGGGTTAAGAGGTGTCTGGGGGGAACTCTCTGAGGAGAACCGGGTACTTAGCTCCCCGACCAATATTCCGCTCCAGGCCCCGGATGACCGGATATACTGGGAATACTCCTTTGGAGTGGGCAATATTTTCAAGATTTTCCGGATCGATTTCAACTTCCGGGGGAATTATCTCGAAAGCCCGGATGCCCGTCCTTTTAGCGTAACCGGCACCTTCGGTTTTCAATTTTAGGGTTCTTTCCCTTCGTTTGGCGCAGAATCAGGGCGGATTTACTCCTTGTGAGCCGCCCAAAAAAGTGCTTTTATATTCCAACCCCTTTCATTACTTTTGCAGCCGTTTTAAACTACTAAATAACTGACATGATGGAACAAATCGTGAACTATTTATGGGTCTTCGGAGTGCTGGGCCTAATCTTTGTGTTTATTAAAAATGCTTGGGTTTCCAAACAGGATGAAGGAGATGCAAAAATGTCTCGTATTGCAAAAAATATTTCCGACGGAGCGATGTCATTCCTCAAAGCCGAGTATCGGATACTCGCTATTTTCGTAGCAGCCGTTGCCATTCTGCTTTATTTTAAAGGAGAGAACGAAGCGGGGTCCAACGGAATGGTTGCCGTTTCTTTTATCGTAGGTGCCATTTGTTCTGCTCTCGCTGGTTTTATCGGGATGAAAGTGGCTACCAAGGCCAATGTCCGAACCACCCAAGCTGCCCGAACATCCCTGGGAAAAGCGCTGGAAGTGGCTTTTGCCGGAGGCTCTGTAATGGGACTCGGAGTCGTAGGACTCGGTGTTCTTGGACTCAGTCTTTTGTTTTGGTTGTACAGCAGCTTAGTATGGGAAGGCGGAACGAGTTCCGTAGACGGAATCGCGATGGTACTCAACGTACTTTCCGGTTTTTCCCTCGGGGCTTCCTCTATAG
>NZ_JBAVZJ010000648.1:0-3192 GCF_049588695.1 Robiginitalea sp. | reverse complement strand
GCCCCCCAGGGCCAGTAGCAAAATCGTTTTGGGATTGGTCCAGATACCGGCGTCGAACAGCTCATCGGGCAGATACTCCGTCCCGGCACTTTCAAAGCCCAGGCCCTGCAATTCCGTCACGGTTTTCGGGTTGATGTCCACAGCCACATCATTACTCAAATGGTGGGATCCAATATAGCCCCCAATTATGGCGCCAAGCACCACAATCAGGTTCCATTTCTGCGTTTTCCAGTCAAACTGAAAAAACTCCGCGTTCTTTCCGGCTCCGCAAATCGTACAAAATGTACGCAGGTTCGAAGACATTCCAAAGTTCTTCCCAACGAGCAAAAGCAATAGCATAACCGCTGCAATTGCAGCCCCGGATACATACCAGGGCCAGGGTTCCATAATCCAATTCATAAAGTATATTTTAAAAAGTGTCCAATGCGGGGCAAAGCAAAGGTTTTCGTTCGAAACAAAAGGTAACCAGAGTTACACATCTTTACCTTTGAGCATTTTATTCCAGTATAGATAAGGAAGACCGTATTTTTTCAGCATCCAAAGCCGCCAGTGCTCCCGATACGAATCCATGATCCCCATAAGTTTGAGCTTCGGATCCGGGGTGAAATTATTGTCGTAATCAAACTCCGCCAGGACCATTTTTCCATAATCCGTAACAATCGGACAGGAAGAATAACCATTATAGGATTTGGTCCCCAGGATGTTTCGGGATTTCAAAATCCGGATATTATCCACAATCACCGGAACTTGCTTACGAATAGCGGCACCTGTTTTGGCAGCCGGGATCCCCGCCACATCCCCAAGACCAAAAACATTGGGGTACTTGGGACTCTGAAGGGTATGTTTATCAACGTCAAGCCATTTTCCTTCATTGGCTAAAGGAGAATCCTGAATGAATTTCGGGGCCGTGGAAGGCGGGGCGGTGTGCATCATATCGAAGTGTATCCCTGTCAGGGCTCCGTCCTTTTCCAAACGTACCTCCTTGTGGTTGTATTCGCGCTCATGATCCATAAAGGAATACCAGGCAATCCGGTTCGGGCCGTCCACTTTTTCAAGTTTATACCCAAACCGCAGGTTGATATCTTTGCGATCTACAATCTCAAGCAGTGTTTTCTTAACCTCCGGAACCCCAAAAATGGTCGTCCCCGGAGTGGCAAATACTATGTTTGTCGTGTCCCGAACCCCCGATTTCCGGAAATGGCTTTCAGACAGGTACATGATTTTCTGGGGAGCCCCTCCACATTTTATAGGCGTGGCGGGCTGGGTAAACAGGGCCGTTCCTCCCTTAAAGTTTTTAAGGACCTCCCAGGTGTGCTTCGAGTCTGTGTAGTTACTGCAAACCACATCTTTGTCCATAGCCTCACCGAGGCCGGGTACCAGGCTCCAGTCGTAAACCAGGCCGGGAGCCACGACCAAATAATCATAGGTCAGGTCTCCGCTGGATTGAGTCGTCACCGTATTGGCTTCAGGTTTAAACCCTGTGGCTTTGTCCTGAATCCAGGTAGCTCGTTTCGGGATTACCGATTTCATCGGGCGAGCTGTCTTTTCATAATCAAAAGTGCCTGCACCTACAAGGGTCCAGGCGGGTTGATAATAATGGGTGTCTGCCGGTTCAACGATCCCCACTTTCAACGATTTATCTTCCTGAAGGAGTTTTGCAGCTGTCATAATGCCACCGGTTCCTCCACCGATAACCAGGATTTCGAAATGTGATTCCATAAGTCTAAGGGTTCTTTTTACAAAAAATAAAGATATACATTTCCCCCTCAATTCATTGTAACATTGGTTACACTCCCAGAGATTCAGAGGGCCAGTAATCGGCTGTTTTCAGGTGTTGTTCAAATTAGTATCCGGGGAAGGGGGTTTTGAAAAAGGAATCTGTTCAAGGGCATTGTAACTCAGGTTACAGAAGTTTCTATTAAAATCACTTATGTTTATAAACTTTATGAAAAATGCGCTCGCAAATGAACCGACGAAAATTTGTTCAGAATTCCGGCCTGGGGGCTATGGCCGCCTTACTCGGCACTGAAATCGTTTTTGGCAATACCCTTCCAAAAGGGTATATCCCCCTTGGATTACAGGATCCGGATCCCTTTAAAATGTTCGATAAGAATCCGGAAATGCTGGTCTTAAATGACAAACCGTGGAATATTGAGTCCCTTGCCCATTTACTGGATGACCGGGTTACCCCAAATCGGTCTATGTTTATCCGTAATAATGGAATTATCCCCCAGGAAATAGACCTGGCCACCTGGACCCTTACTTTTGACGGGGAATCCGTCCGGGGCAAAAAGAGTTATACCCTTGCCGATTTGAAATCGCGGTTCTCCCAACACACCTATCAGTTGACTATTGAGTGCGGGGGAAATGGCAGAAGCGAATTTAACCCCCCGGCCAAAGGAAATCAATGGAGCGTTGGGGCGGTGCACAGCGCCGAATGGACCGGCGTTCGCCTTCGGGATGTGCTTGAGGACGTGGGCATTACCTCAGATGCCGTATATATCGGATTCCACGCTGCAGATACGCACCTGAGCGGAGACCCTAAAAAGGAACCTATTTCGAGGGGTTTTCCCATAGCCAAGGCCATGCAGGATGAAACCCTGCTCGCCTTTCAAATGAACGGAAAAGATATTCCCCTGGCTCACGGGTATCCCCTGCGACTGGTCGCCGGGGGGTGGCCGGCCTCCACTTCGGGAAAATGGCTCACGGGTATAAGCGTGCGCGATAAGGTCCACGACGGCCCTAAAATGACGGGGACTTCTTACCGGGTGCCGTGCCTCCCTGTAGCTCCCGGAACTGAAGTAGCCGATGAAGATATGTGCATCATAGAATCCATGCCGGTCAAATCCCTGATCACCTATCCCAAAACAGGGGCGACACTCTCCCAGGGAAAATCACTTTCGTTCCGCGGACACGCCTGGGCCGGAGAGCTCGAAGTGACCCGGATGGAATACTCTATAGATTTTGGGAGCAACTGGAAAGAATGTACTCTCGAAGCTCCGGCCAATCGCCTGGCATGGCAACATTTCTCCGGGGAAACCCGGTTTCCACAAAAAGGGTATTATGAAGTCTGGGTAAGGGCTACAGATAGTCGCGGAAATGCACAACCCATGGTGCTGCCGGGTTGGAATCCCAAGGGGTACCTCAACAACGCCTGCCACCGCATCGCCGTAAAAGTCAGCTGATGAAAAC
>NZ_JBAVZJ010000647.1:0-2782 GCF_049588695.1 Robiginitalea sp. | reverse complement strand
ATCAAATTCTGGACGAGCTCTCAGAAAGGCTTCCGGATTTCCTGCACTACCATTGTCTGAACCATACTATAGATGTGGCTAATGTCTGCAATTTTTATATTGATTATTATTTACTCTCCGATCGTGTTGCCAATCTGATACGCATAGCTGCAGTCGCACATGACTATGGATACATCTTCGATCCGAAGGAACACGAGGAGCGCAGTATTGTTGAGGTTCGTCCCATGCTAACCGGGTATTCCGACAAAGAGATTGCCGTAATCGATGGGATGATCCGGGCAACCAAAGTCCCCCAAAAACCTCATAATTTATATGAGCAAATACTTTCAGATGCCGATCTTGACTATCTTGGGCGGGAAGACTATCCTCAGTTGAGCGAGGCCCTGTATGAGGAATTCCTGTATTTCGGAGTAGTAGAGAACCAAACGGACTGGCTGGATCTTCAGATCCGGTTTCTGGAGAGTCATCAATTTCACACGGATTGGGCCAAAAACAACCGCGCAGAAAACAAACAAAAAGTTATCGATGGTCTGAAGGCCAGGGTCGCTGCATCCGAACGGTCTGCCAGGAAAGCCTCCTAAAGGATAAATACACTGACGACAATTGTCACTACCGCAACAAACATGGGGATAAAACTATAGGCCAGGTTCCTCACGGATTTGTTAACATTCATTAATTTTTGGGAGACGATCAGGGAATTCACATAAATTTGTTGTCCCAAATGGCTGTATAATTCATCTTGCTTTCCCAACAGATTGTGGAATTTTTTGGTAAAGGAATGGATATCCCCGTATTGAGTGATTATATCGTGGAAAAAGAACATGTTCTTGTCGAAGTCGGTTTTGATTTGGGGTAAAAAGCACCTGAAAGCAAAATAAATGGAGCGGCCCACAAAAAAGAAATAAATCACAACTACGATAATCAGGAAAATACTGGGCTTAAAATTGGTCTGCATATTGGCGGCCATCTCAAAGATTACCCCCAAAACCAACCCATAAAAAGACATAATAAGGCCGGCCTTAATCTCTGAAGTCCGGTTGAGTTCGTAGATATACCGAATAGACTCCCAATAAACGATCAGTTTTTCTTCAGGGGTCAGCTTACCGGCTCCGGTTTTTGGCATAATTCAGGATTGATTCTGTCTAAAGATACTAAATTATCATATGGGTCTGCAACCTGAAGTATGGCCGTGAATGGACTCCGATTCAACGATTTAAGATGGCGGGTTTTTGCGGTTTATCAGTACATTTTTGCATTTCATCCCTAATTACCTGATAATTAAATATTTCTCCACATTGGCATCACAATATTTTGTATATTCGTTCAACTTTTTGGACAGGTCTTAAATAACCGACTTTTAGACAAAAAGTGACTTCCCCAAGTCTTCTTTCCTGGATTCAACACGTTTGGGCTTTTGCTATGGCCTAAACAATCAACTTATGAGAACACAACTACCCCTAAGTGCAGGGCAGAATTCATTTTCTGGCCTGATATTTTCGTTCTTTTTACTGTTTTCCCTATCGCTTTCCGCCCAGGATTTCGTTACTGTATCCCCTGGGGACTGGAGTGCCTCTTCCACCTGGGAGGGGGGTGTAGTGCCGGACTATGACATTCGAAACGCTACGGTTGAGATCAATCACGATATAGTCAATAACAGCGGAACAAACATTGTCCTCAGAAACAGGGGTGTATTGCTCGTCAACGGGGCGACCCTGGATAACCAAAGCAACCTGAATGTGAGTAAAGGGGGTCGCCTTGAGGCTACCAACGCAGAAGTGATCATCGGCCCGGGTATCCTCAATAATGATGGTACAATAGTCGTCACCAGGAGTCAATTCTTTAAAGATGGTAATGTAATTAACAATGGGGTCATCGAATTGCAAAACGGATGTTTTACGCTGCAGTCCGGGAATTACAATAATAATGACACCACGAGTGGAGTAGGCGGCCTGACGGTTTTGGGTGGAAACGCCAAGAATAGTGGGACCTTTAGTCCAGGTATCCTGTATTTCACAGCTTCCGGGACAGATGGTCTTCCGGGAACGCAAAGTACCCCCGAACAAGTTGCCGCAATTTGTGCGCCTTGTGAAGCAGGGGAAACTGCGCCAAGTATTGATGCCAATGCATCCACCGCTTTTTGCGAGGACGACACCATTCCTTCCCTGGATTCTTTTGTAAGTAGCACAGCCCCTTTAGGAGCCCCCCTAACATGGAGTACCAATTCGGACCCATTCGTTTTAGGAGATCACGTTACCGGAGATCAAATTCCAGTGGCAGGCACAAATTACTACGGATTCTATTTTGATTCGACGAATAATTGTGCAAGCCCTACAGTTACTCTGAATATATCAGTTAACCCATTGCCTGTTGTTACGGTTGAGGATCAGGTAACCTGTGCTTTTGGCACGGGTGAAAATAATGATGGGAATGCGACCTTTACCGCAGACGTCTCGGATACGGCAGGGACATATAGCTACCAGTGGTACGCCAATGATGTCGCGATTAATGGCGCAACAGGTAGCACATATACCGTTAGTGCAGCCACCACAGAGGCTAATAATGGAAGTGTGTATAAGGTTGTGGTCACGAATACATCTACCGGCTGTGTCTCTGAAGGCACCGGTTCCCTTACGGTCAATAACTGCGATATCGAATACGCCTATGATTTTGAGTTTAAAACCCCGGGAAAACTTAGCCCGGCGTTATTGGCGCTTGCGCGCACTTATTTTGATTTCGATCAGGCGGGAGAGCAGGTCAATATTTACGATCCATTAATTTATAC
>NZ_JBAVZJ010000646.1:0-4534 GCF_049588695.1 Robiginitalea sp. | reverse complement strand
GGGGGAACCCAGGACAATGGATCTGCAGGAGGCCCCTCTGCCACAGATGAAAGGGAGGGAATCGCCAACAAACATTGGTACAAGACCCTCTTTGCAGACGGTCATCAATCGGCAACCGACCCGGAATTCAATAATATTGTTTACGCCGAAACCCAGCAGGGTGGGTTACACCGGGTGGATCTGGTTACCGGGGAACAGGTATTTATCCAGCCCCAGGCCCTTAAGGGTGACCCCCACGAGCGCTTTAACTGGGATGCCCCCATACTGGTTTCCCCCCACAATCCGGCTCGCTTGTATTTTGCATCGTACCGGGTCTGGAAATCTGAAAACCGGGGGGACGACTGGACGGCCATCTCCGAGGACCTCACTCGGAATGAAGAGAGGCTGGAATTGCCGATCATGGGCCGGCAGCAATCCTGGGACAACGCCTGGGATGTAGGAGCGATGTCCAATTATAACACGATCACTTCCTTAAGTGAATCTCCCATGCAGGAGGGGCTTCTCTATGCGGGAACGGATGACGGATTTATTGCAGTAAGCGATAATGGCGGCGATTCGTGGGATCGGATTCCGGTAACCCGATTGGGTCTGCCCGCGCGCAGTTTTGTCAATGACATCAAGGCAGACCTTCACGATGAAAACACGGTGTATGTGGTATTGGATAACCATAAAGAAGGCGATTTCAAACCCTATCTTTTCAAAAGTACAGACCGGGGAAAGACATGGAAATCCATGGCTTCCAACCTCCCGGATCGTACATTATTATGGCGGATCGTACAGGATCATGTAGATAAAAACCTGTTGTTTCTCGCTACTGAATTTGGGGTGTACACCTCTTTAAACGGTGGGGTAAACTGGCAAAAGTTACCCGGTACTCCCAATATGAGTTTCCGGGACCTGGTGATCCAGAAACGGGAAAACGATCTGGTGGCTGCCTCTTTTGGCCGGGGTTTTTATGTGTTGGATGATTACAGTGCCCTGAGGGAAATGACTCCTGCAGCTCTCAAGGAGGAAGGCAGGCTCTACACACCCCGCACCGCCAAATGGTATGTGCCGAGAAGTAACCTGGGGAATACGGGGGCTGATTTTTACCTGGCGGAGAACCCGGATTTCGGGGCAGTCTTTACCTACCATCTTTCCGGGGATTTTGCGACAGCTAAGGAGAAACGAAAAGAAGCTGAAAAGGAAGCGGGCAAAGATGGGGGCGATATCCCATTCCCGGGTTATGATGCACTGGACGCAGAGAACAGTGAACAACCTGCCAGGGTATGGATTACCATAAAGGATGCCCAGGGCAATGTGATCCGCCATCTCCAGGAAAAGGCCGAAAAGGGAACACATCGCCTCGCCTGGGACCTGCGCCATGCCAGTACCCGGGCCATAGACCCTGAAAGATCGGGTGGCGGTGGCGGAAGGTGGAATCGCGGTCCCCTGGCTACCCCGGGGATGTATACGGCTGCGCTGGCCCTTGAAAAGGAAGGCGCGGTTACCCCCTTGGGCAATGAAGTGCGTTTTGAGGTAAAACCTATCCGGGAAGGAACACTCGGGGGTATGGACTACGCGAGCTACAATGCATACCGGCAGGAGCTCGAAGGGCTGCAACGCGAATTTGAGATGCTCAGCGACCAGTTTGACGAGGCCGAAACCGCGCTTAAAGGATTCCAGAAAGCCCTTCCCAGGGTACAGGGTTCCCCGGCAAGCCTGGCCTCAGATGTGCATGACCTGGAGAAAGCCCTTCGTACCCTTGAAATTAAAGCCGAGGGAAGCCCGGCCCGAAATGAGATCGGCGAGCGCAATCCTCCTT
This sequence comes from Robiginitalea sp., assembly GCF_049588695.1. Classification (GTDB taxonomy): domain Bacteria; phylum Bacteroidota; class Bacteroidia; order Flavobacteriales; family Flavobacteriaceae; genus Robiginitalea. The sequence goes on along the minus strand of NZ_JBAVZJ010000646.1, from coordinate 2,730 downwards.
CTGCCCAGTCCTATTTGGGTACGGCAAGTCGCGGCCTCTCGACCACCTATGGCCCGACCCCCTTGCACAAGCGCAGTATGGAAACTGCCCGGGCGATGCTCAATGAGTTGAAACCGGAGGTCACCCGGATTTCAGATCAGATGGTGCCCGCACTGGCCCGTAAATTTGAACAGGCCGGGGCCCCTTACATCAAAGGGCAGTAATACAAAAAGCAGTGCGGGCCACCTCCTGAAATAAAAACAGGGGAGGCCCGCGCTTTTTTTAACTCGGGACATTGGAATTCAAAAACCGACTCCAAAGGTCATTTTCACGGGGATTTCAACTTTTTCAATCTGCCCTAAGGTTAAGGTAACATCAATTTCTTCAGGCTGTGATTTAAAAACAAATTGGGTAGCCTCTATGCCCAGGCCCAGGGCGTTGGCCTCCTCGGTATCATCTCCCCCGTTGACAGTCACCGATTTTACGGGTAAGGCGGAAGCGATCCTGTAAATCATATAAGTTTCCGTACCTGTTGTGGCCTCTCCGTCATTCCAGATTTCCATGCTCCCGTGATCTGTGGCGTTGACGATGCTGGCATTATCCCCGGGCATTTTCAGTTTTGTGCGCACCTCTTCAGATCCCTCTTTTTCGACCTCCAGGATAAAGACCCCCTCCAGGGTTAATTCCCGGGCGCCTTTCGCTGGAGTACCCTCAAAAGACAGGTTAAAATCCACCCTTGAATTGTAGCTGTTAAAGGCTTCGTAGGATTCGGCGGCGAGGTACCCTTTTCCCGACGCCAGGAAGTCGTAACCGGTATCGTCCTGGAATTTTGTGAAGGTCGATTCTTTAAGATTCAATCGGAAATACGTCTGCCCCTCTGCAATGGGGATGACCAGGTTTAGCTTCGTTCTGGGACTCAACTCATTGGTCTTATATATGTTCAATCCCAAAAGTTCTGCCTGGCTGTACCCGGAGAAGGATGCACTTAGCGCAAAAAGGAGCGCAAAAAAAGGACTTAAAATAGTTGACTGTGTTTTCATAGTGTAGTATTTAGTGGTTAAAATCAATAGAGTTATAGTATTACGGCTTGCATTTAAGGACAGGACAGGAAGGAAACGCTTTTACCCATTATCGTCATCAGGTTTTCAACACCATCAAGAATTGTCCCCACAGGCCCCAGACCCCCGTAAACAATATTCTTATAGACGTTACAGCCGAGTTCCAAAAGCGCTTCTTTTGCGGCATCGTCAAGGCCAATAGCATCCATTATGATTATAGCCTCCGTGGCACCTGCGTAGAGTTTGACCAGTGCAATACTGTAAGCTGCGACAACCCCGAGTGCAAAGCCTCCTGTGCCAGTAGCGGCCATCCCATAATTCATCATCGCGACAATCCGTTCATAACCTTTGACAACGCGATCCAGTTCATGGAGCTGCGCGATCTGACCGCTTCCACCTCCTCCCGTACCGTCTTCTAATATCCCATAGAGTTCACCAAATTGAGGATGGATTTGCCAATAGGATTTTTCCTTTAAGGAGCCGTCAAATAGTTTTAAATCACGACCTCTGAATATGTGTTCCTGCCAATACGAGAAATCCGCTACCTGTTTTTTGATTTCTGTTTTACCGGCACCGTCAACAGAGCGGTTTACCTGCAAGGTCTGGCTTTTCAGCTCGGAGATGGTACTCGTATCAAAATGCAGGTTTTCAAGAAAGGCCATTTGGGCGGTTTTTTCCATGGTCATCCTGAAATACCCGAGACCATCACGCGTCAAGCTCTGATATTTAGAAGTAGGCAGGTAGTCAAAACTGATTTTGGACTCCTTGCTATATAATGCAGGTTTGAATTTGAGTATTCCGATGCGGATCCCGGTGGGGTAGGTAATGTTCTCCGGGGTAATACAACCGGCAAGGGGTTGCATTAAACTCAGGAGTACTGGCGGATAGGTAAAACGCCCTTTTTTCAATTCTTCCAAAGCGGTGTCGTAATCCTCTTTTTGCAGGGCACTGTACCAGGCCCTGTCGGGCAGGCGGGCCCTCAGGTATTCCGATGCACGGGTAGAGAGACTGGCCCCGGCAGCTTCAAAGGCAAGCGTGGCATTCCCTAACAACATCTCGTGTACCGCATCGGCCATTTCGTTGGCTTTCTCTGGTTGAAACCGTAGTTTGTCATCCCACCCGGCCAGGGTTCTTCTCACAGGTCTTTCACGGCCTATTTTCACCTCCAGGTACAAACCGATGAGTCGATTGCCATTCGCTATTCCCTGAGAGGGTGTGAATGTGAAATTGTCCGAAGCCGAGTGTGCAGTATTTCCAAGGGAGACTTTTACCTCATGGGCAGCCTGGCGATCAAAACTCTGATAGTTAATGGTATAGGGAGGGAATTCTTTATCTGCTATTATTGACTGAACTTCGGTAATGACCTGGGCCTGGTCTTCAGCTGGTAATACTGTAGCTGTGGTGTTTTCGGCCAGTTGCTTAAATCCTTTACCCGTATTGTTGTATACATTCAGGAAGATACACGGGGGGCCTTCAGAGAAGACCTGAGCATCATCCGGGTTAAAAACATCTCCGTTATGCCCATCCGTGGCGTAGAGAATCACATCATGGGTCGTCAGGCAGGCTTCGTAAAGGGCAGTGTAGATATTGGAGCCCGTTTGTTGTTTCTTGATGCTGGCCTCAGGATAGGTGTGTTTAATGGATGTCATAAGATCCGATACGAAAATGTCGATGTTTTCATCCCGATAGGCAG
>NZ_JBAVZJ010000645.1:0-2292 GCF_049588695.1 Robiginitalea sp. | reverse complement strand
GTATTTCTGTGATCTACCAACTTTTTTATGGAATAAGAAGTAAATTTATAATTATGGAGCCATTTATCCCACGAGATTTGAAAACTCACCTAATCCTTCTGTTTTCGACTTTTAGTCTGACTATGTCTGCACAAGATGCGGATAGTTTGTCTTCCATCGATTATAAGGAAATGCAGGATAAAATTTTTCGCTTACTGGAAAATCAGGGGATTTATGAACTTGGGGATAAGAGATTACCCTCTTTTAAATTAATGCGTGTGGATGGAGAGGAATTTGACTCTGAAAGCCTGGTTGGCAAACCCACAATTCTCAATTTCTGGTTTACATTTTGTGCCCCTTGTATAGAAGAAATACCTATGCTCAACAGGATTCAAAAATCCTATGCCCATAAGGTCAATTATATTGCCATAACCTATCAGGACAGTATTGAAATTACTGGCTTTCTGGAAAGGAAGGCCTTTAATTTTACTCAATTGACTGACGCTCAGGATTTCTGGGATCAACTGGGTCTTAAGACGGCGCCTCATACATTGATTACAGACCAGAATCTGATTGTCCAGTATATTGACAAAGATCGGCCGAGAGATTTAAATGAGTTCGAAGCTCTGTTGCGAAATCAGATAGAAGAACTCCTAAAACAATAGCTGGCCTTGTTGTATTTATATTTCGTGCAGGTACATATCACCAGTCAAAATTGACTAACAATTTTTTTGAGAAAAAGCTTAAAGTTGGAGCAACTACAAGAAATTGGAAAACCGTTTTGAAACTACAAGAACTCCGTCGATAAAACGTTGTGGTAATCACAGAAATGAAAAATATGGAAAGACCTAAAATAAAAATTGAGCTGGAACCCATCGATAAAATAATCGAATGGCTTGGAGTTTTGGGACTTCTACTTTTAATCGGTTTACCCCTATATTATTTCGACCAACTCCCGGAAACGATTCCCAGGCACTTTGGAGCTGATGGTAAACCAGATGCTTTTAGTGGAAAAGAAATTATTTGGACCCTTCCTGTAATCGGTTTTGCCATGTACGCCGGATTGTTTTGGTTAAATAGATACCCCCATATTTTCAATTACCCTCAAAAAGTGTCTCAGCAAAACGCCAAAAGACTATATACGGTAGGAAAAAGAATGATCCGTACTTTGAATACTTTGATCACCGGCCTGTTTGCCTACATCACTTATTCTACAATCCAAGTCGGCCTGGGCAATCAGTCAGGGTTGGGGTCCTGGTTTTTACCGGTATTTTTGATCCTCACTTTAGGAACTACGGCATATTTCTTATTCAGGTTAATGAAAAGAGATTGACAAAACACGAACTGATAGAGAAAAATCTGGTACGTTTTTTGAACTTCCAAAAGAAGGGAATAATAATCGATTCTCTTTTTTGAGTTATGAGATATTTGAGTTTTTTCGTGTTCTTATTTCTGCTTTCAGCTTGCAACCAACGTAATTCAAGTACGATTGGCAGCTCAATTTCTGATTCAAAACTGACGCCACCAATTCCGGCGGTAGCAATTCAAGCCATACTGGATGTCCCGGATTTGCAGCCCTGGCTTCATGGTGAAATTCCTGAAAGAGTACCTTTAAAAGTGGTTAGCAGTGAATTTGTAAGGGAAGACTACAACCTGTACAAGTTCGGACATAAGGTTAGAATAATTGATACGCTAACTCTAAGAGCGGAATTCATAGAAGATGCTATAATCATCCAATTCTACGACACCGACAGGGACACCATAAAATTTGGACTTACCCACCCTATAGAAGGAGCATTTATGAGTGGCAGTATTTTTGAGAAGGATGAAAAGTGGAACGTTCTGGTTAAAAGTATGGGCGAAGTCGGACCCATTCAGTTCCCCTGTTTGGATCTACAAAAGGAGACCTCATTACTACAGACTATTTTACGATCAGACGAGAAGGACATTAAGGACTTTGTTAATTACCTAAAAACTAATAAAACTAATATACTGAGCATAAATGGTTTAAAACATTTTAAGCCAATGTATGTCTCTGTGAAAGATCACAAATTCTATGTCTTAACTAGTGATACTCCGAAATATGACATTGGGATCCAGTTCCATGGAGGTTGTAGTAAGGGGCGTTTTGAATTGGGAAATAACCGGTATGCCGTTTTCGGTAATTTTAGGCGAAATGGAAATGATTGGTGTTTAGAGAACATTGGCGTTATAGAAATAGATTAATATTTACTCCAAGCTGTCATAAAAGCTATTGCAAATACGAATGCCATAAATATCTTTAATGTTCGGTTTAATATTACTCGGCCGCAT
>NZ_JBAVZJ010000644.1:0-2738 GCF_049588695.1 Robiginitalea sp. | reverse complement strand
GCAGGTAGACGGGACAGGAGTTGGTATTGCTGTGATTTCAGATAGTTTTAAAACGGGTGATATTGATGGTTATAACAAAGATGTTACAGATGGCGAATTGCCGGGAAATGAGAATGTGCTTTTTGATCTGCCTGGAGGCGGCAGTGATGAGGGACGCGCCATGCTGCAGATTGTGCATGATGCAGCTCCCGGAGCCGACTTGTATTTCAGGACCGGTTTTATCTCAGAGTATGACTTCGCCGAAGGGGTAGATGAATTGGCGGCTATTGATGGGGTGGACATCATTGTAGATGACCTTACCTATCTCAAAGAGCCCTATTATAAAGATGGAATTGTTGCTCAGGCTATCGATAATGCCGTAGATGCCGGGAAATTATATATCAGCGCAGCTGGGAATTTCGGAACCCGGTCTTATGAAGCCAGTTTTAGCGGTACTCCAACCCCGGAACCAACTATTTTCAGGCATAATTTTGGCACCTCCAACGGTCTGCAAAAACTCGAAAACCTGGGCCCTGGCCTGTATGTCATCGGACTTCAGTGGGATGATGATTATTATTCACTAGGGGATGTAGCCGGGGCACAAGTGGATTTGGATATTTATCTGACCGATGCGGATGGAAACAAACAGTTCGGTTACAACTGGGATAACAATGGGGCTGACCCCATAGAATTGATGTATTTCAGGGTGCTCAACCCCACCACCACCTATATTATGATTGAGCAGGCCGGAGGGAATTCACCTATACCATTTAAATATGTGGTCTTCCGCGCAGGGGATGACGGAGAGTTTGCAGCCGAACCGGCGCTTGGGGGATCGACCATTGTAGGGCACAACAATGCGGCCAGCAATATGGCTATTGGAGCAGTTCGCTGGGATTACACGCCAAATTGGAGCGGGATTGTTGCAGATATTGATGCCAATAATGGCCAACCCAGATCGTTTACGGCTCAGGGATCTTCCTCCAGGGGAGGTACCAGGATTAACGGGGAAACCACCCTGAGACAACAACCTGTGCTGATGGGCCCCACCGGAGTCAATACTACCGTGGACCTTGGAGGCCCCACCGGGGATGAATTTATTGTACTCAATAAGTCGGGTAATAACCTCGAACCCGACCCCAATAACAGTCCGAATTTCTTTGGAACCTCCGCCGCAGCTCCGCATGTAGCGGGGGCGGCAGCGCTTATGATACAGGGCGTTCAGAAATATCTCACGGATGAGAGCGGCGCGCTATTGGTCGATCCGACCGAATATACAGCCCGTAAACTCCTGCTTGATTACGCGGTTCCTCTGGCAGGTCAGAGTGAAGTGGACGGAAGGCCGGTTTATGACGTTGCCAACGGTAATGGATTTCTTTCGGTAGATGATGCCCTGGGGTCCTTTGCCAATCCGGCTCCGGGATTTGAGCGCTTCAATTATGATGATCTGTTGGCATCAGACCCGGATTATGTACCGGGAAGTGAACCCTTTTATCTGGTCATTGAAGGAACGGAATTTACTTCTGAAACGGAAGTACTTTTCAGGGGGGATCCTTTAACTCAAAATCCGCTTTTGGCGAACGGCGATCCCGGAACTCTTACCGAACAGGAGTTACCGGATTACCTTCAGACCTACTGGGTAATTGATGAAAATACCATAGCCCTGTATCTCGATGCTTTTATCGGGGATCCTGCCATTATTATCTCAACCCCTCCCAATGACGGACTGACCAACGGAACAGATGGAGGAGACGTAGAAGCTCCTCCTGTGAATGAAATTATCCCGGTTGATGTGGTCGTTAAGCCGGTAAATGAAACACGCCTCTATGGGCAGGCGAATCCGGATTTTTCATATTCCCTGTTTAAACAGGATGAGGGTGAAGCGTTAATAGAGGTGACACCGGAAAATGTAGCTGAGTTGTATCCAAATAATCAGGATATTCTGGATTTGTTTTTCGACGATCCGGATGATCCCACAGACCCTGTTTATATCGAGAATATTGCCTACACCCTTGAAGACGGGGCAGGTAATCCAGTTGCACTTGATGATCCATTAATCGATGTGGACATCTATGACATTGATCTCGACCAGGCATCCATTACAATTGATCCCGGCCTTGAAGAACTATTTAATATTTCCTTTATTAGCGGGAAACTTTCTGTAGACCCAATGCCTGTTACCATTGAAGCCGTATTTGCGGGTGATGTTACAGAATTTGAATATGGGGCCCCAATACCGGACATTGAATTTGTCTACACCTATGCAACTCCGGAAGGTGAGGAAGTTGTAATTAGCACTGCAGCCCAGGATGAATTCGAAACCCAACACACCAGTGGCTTTAACCTGGTCAATGGTTTTAGCCTGGTCAATGGGTTTAACCTTGTAAATGGCTTCAACCTGGTGAATGGGTTTAACCTGGTTAATGATGAACCAACTATCAATGGATTCTCCCTGGTAAACCGTTCTTTCTTTGTGTCCGAAACCACCGAGAGTGCGGCCATAGAATCAGAGCCACAGTCCAATGGCTTTAGCCTGGTCAATGGCTTTAGCCTGGTTAACAGTGAATCCTCGACCTCCACAGACCCAGTGAAGATAATCCCGATTTCTTCTAACCTGTTTGTTCAGGTAAAAGAGGATGAAACAAATGAGAATTCTGATATTGCTTCTATTGGTGGCGATGACTTTTACAATTATGCGCCAGAACCCATAGATTCACAGGCTAACGGTTTTAGCCTGGTGAATGGTTTCAGTCTTGTCA
>NZ_JBAVZJ010000643.1:0-4880 GCF_049588695.1 Robiginitalea sp. | reverse complement strand
GTATGGAACATTTCCGAGGGTTTTGGGGCACTATGTCCGTGAAAAAAAGACGATTTCACTCCCGGAGGCCATCTATAAAATGACCCATTTCCCTGCCATGACCATGGGCCTGCAAGACCGGGGACTCATCCGCGAACAAATGAAAGCCGATATCGTAATATTCGATCCGGAGACCATAGTCGATAAGGCAACCTTTGAAGATCCGCATCAATATCCGGAAGGCATCACCTGGGTGATCGTCAATGGGCAGTTTTCCGTTGCCAATGGGGAGTTTCAAGCCCTGAAAGCAGGGCAGGTTCTGCGTAAATAAAAGTCGTATTGGGTGAGCAGGCCTGTCTGCCACCCCTTTGGTCGCTTGTGCACTTTGCGGATTAGGGCCCGACCAGCAATACCTTTTCCGGCGCCCGGTCTTTATTCTTAAAGGACAAAATCGTTGACATATTAGCACGCCGTTAGGATGGCGAAATACTCTTGAAGTAATCAAATGATGTGCCCAGGCACCCTGCGCTAAAATTCATCGTAGGCTTGTTGTTTGGGGTACCTTTATTTAGAAAAGATCCTGTAGTATTTCAGCCCAGGTGGGGACTTCGATTTGGGCGGATTTCACGAAGATTAATAACCCTTCTATAGACAAGGTGTAGGCCAGGGTCAGAAAATCTACATGTACATCGGTAAACAATGCAATCAGGGGTTCGTATAAATTAGCACTGAGTCCGTAGATTTTAATCGCGGGCAGCAAGATATGTGAAGTCTTGAAGCACATTGTTCAGGTCGTTTTTGATAATCCATTCGCTTTAAAGACTAGCGCCGTCTATGATTATTACACTCTTTAGGAAGAATTTAACGCAACGTGGGCGGATTTCACAAATTTTTAAACTTTGAGTGGGCTATCCCGTTTCAAACTATTTGTCTTTCTGGTTCCCTTGGGAGTGTCCCGGGGATTTTACTTCTTTTTTGTACTTTAACCTGGCAACCATCCAACCTCCATGCTTCGCTTCGTCCACAGCCTACGCCAACGCCTGCTCTCAGAAAAAAAGTTCGGCAAATACCTGCTGTACGCAATCGGAGAAATAGTCCTTATTGTTGTTGGGATTCTGATCGCTTTTTATCTGGACAATATCAATGCTGAAAAGCAGGCCAGGGAAATAGAAACAGAACTGCTCAGCGAACTGAAATCCAACCTGGTCAGCAACATTAAGATCCTGGAAAGGACCCTGGAGAATGAGTCTCAATATCTTTCCTACAATCAAATGATCCTCGATTACCTGGATCATCGAAAACCCTACAACAAGGAGCTGGAAAGCGCCTTCGGGGTATATTTTTGGACCGTCACCACGAACCCGGTTACGGGAGGATATGAATTCTTAAAGTCAAAAGGGATTGACCTGATTACTGACGATAGTTTGCGCAACAGGATTAGTTTCATTTTCGAAAATGAATTCTTAATCCTTAAAAATGAAAACGAAGTATGGTCCAATAACCTGCAGCAAAACATATCCTATCCGTACCATGTGAAGCACTTCAGAAGGTATTTTGCCACCGACAGTAACAATGTTGAATTGGAACTGGCAAAACCTTTTGACTATATCAGTCTCCTGGAAGATGAAGAATTCAAAAGTATCAACACCGAAATTATTTCAAACAGAAAGTGGAATATCAACAGTTTGCAAAAACTCATTGGGGAAATCGAAGGGTTGATCGTTCAAATTGATGCTGAATTAAAAAATTAATGCTGTAACCCTACCGATCTTACCGCTGAATTGAATTAAAACAGATCCTGCAGATGCTTCGTTGCTTCCGCATCTTAATCCAATGCCTTATTGTCAATTCCCGATCTGGGAAATACATCATGGGAGCTTCCAACCACAAGAGAACCAAGACAGGGTGATTTAAAAATGATTGGGAAGTCCCCATTTTGAGCGCCCACAACCTTTTAATTATTATCTTTAGAAGAAACCAACCAGACTACCTCAATGTCTTACGACCAAAAGTTCTTATCCCTTAAAGATCTGCCGCCTGTACCGGGTGTGCCGGATGGAGCGAATTACATCCTTTACAGGCAAACTGGAAAATTACTCACCTTATCAGGAAACGGGCCGCTCCGGGGAAGTAATATCCCGCCGGAATATCTTGGAAAACTGGGAAAGGACCTGACCGTGAAGCAGGGGTATGATGCCGCCCGTCTCACTGGATTGAACCTACTGCTGGTAGCCAGAAGTGCCGTGGGCACCCTCGATAAGGTCGACTACATCCTTAATATTGAAGGTTCCGTCCATTGTACAGACACCTTTACCGAGCAAGCTTCAGTAATTAATGGTTGTTCTGATTTGTTGGTGGAAATATTCGGCGAGAACGGAAAACACACGCGTTCTGCCCTGGGATGCAACGCCCTTGCCTTTAATATTTCCGTTGAAATTTCAATGAGCCTGATGCTATTATAATCCTTTTTCTAAAATCTAACACCCGTGTTCTCCCTGTGCACTAGCCTGGCGGAGTCCAAAAAACCAAGCCATAAATATGCCTGAAAAAAAAGACGAATTGACATCAACCTCCACTGTTGGAGATTTGATTATTGAATTCCTGAAACTGGAAAAAGTGACCCATATTTTTGGAGTTCCGGGCGGTGGCCTAGTGAAATTCCTGGTAAACTTAAAAGATAACCACAAAGATATTGAGTATGTGATTTGCAGACAGGAAACGGGTGCGGGGTACATGGCTGACGGCTATTATCGGGCTACTGGCAACCTGGGGGTCGTCCTGGTAACCACCGGGCCCGGGGCCACCAATGCAGTGACAGGAGTAATGAATGCGCAGGCAGACGGCTCCGCCCTGCTTCTTATGACCGGTGAGATCGATCAAGCTTTCGATGGGATGGGTTACCTACAGGAAGGTGTGGATGCCGGGCTGGATGTACACGAGATTTTCAAAGCGTCAACCGGATTAAGCAGCACCATCAATTCCGGGTCAGATGCTATGACACTTCTAAAGCAGGCGCTTCGAACTTCCTTATCCGTTCCGAGGCAAGCGACACATCTGAGTCTTCCCGTGAATGTCACAGTAGAAACCCTGCCCAAGGGCACAAGACTGCCCAAGGATACCTCAAGCTACAGGACCTCCTTTGAAGGTGTATCAAAAGATCAGGCAAAATCTGCACTAGAAGCATTTCTGGACTGCAAACGACCCCTTTTATTTTTGGGGAATGGCTGCAGGCGGGCTTTAGCCGATACGGATACCTTTTATAACCTTTTGCTTCTGGCAGAGACTTATGCTATTCCAATCATGACCACGGCCGACGCCAAGGGCATTTTTCCCGAATCGCATGAACTATCCCTGCGGGTATACGGGATGGCTGATTGTATGTGGCCCTATTACTATTTATCGGATAAAAAGTCTCCCTATGACGGGTTGATGATTATTGGTTCGGCCATGGGTGAACTCTCCACAAACAAATGGAGTGATATCCTTTTACCTGCCGGAGATCAGGCGCCCTTTATACAGGTGGACGCCAATCAAAAAATCATTGGCCGGTCGTTTCCGGTGACCCAAGGGGTGGTGGCAGAGGCCGGCGCCTTTATCAATACGCTGGCTGAACTGATCCCGGAGTTCCCGGTAAACTATCCGGAGGTAAAAGATCGAAGGAAAGCCATTAATGAAATCAAACACGGTAATTCCCCTTTTCAGGATGAAGATGCATACAAGTCGGAGGATAAGCCCATAGAACCTGCCGCCCTGATGAAAGCGTTACAAGACACCATGCCCGAAAACACGAAAATCTTTATCGATGCCGGAAATTGTGTAGGCTGGTCCGTGCATTACCTGGCTATTGATCCGCCGGCATCTATTTATACCTCCCTGTCCATGGGGCCCATGGGCTTTGCGGTCGGGGCAGTTGTAGGCGCTAAGATTGGATGCCCCTCGGATACCTGCATCGGATTCACCGGGGATGGGGCTTTTATGATGCAGGGGAGCGAAATTTCCACGGCCCGGCAAAATAATGTGGGGGCGATCTGGTTGGTCCTATCGGATAATAACCTCTCTATGGTAAGCCAGGGGATGGACCACTTCGAGGAAGATAAGAAAGACCCGGACATCTGGCATCAGTTATATGAACTCGGCAATCCTGATTTGGTCAAATACTCAGAAGGCCTGGGGGCACAGGCTCATGAGGTACGTTCCCCGGAGGATTTTCGCAATATAATGCCAAAAGTCCTGGAAGGCGCAAACGATAAAGGCATTCCCCAGGTGATTATAGCGCATATCAACACCAAAGCAATTCCGCCATACTACAATAAGATGTACGCCCCAAAAAATAAAAAATAAACAAAAATCTTATGGATACGCATAAATTACCGGATTACGATGTCGCCGTGGTAGGTGGCGGTGCAAGTGGAATTTATTCTGCCTGGCGCATGTTGCTTGAGGGTAAGGAATACTCTCCAAAAATCAAGAAATGGATAGCAGAGCGGGGAAGCCTTAAAATAGGTGTCTTCGAATACAGCGACCGTATTGGGGGGAGGGTCCTTTCGGCCATACCTCCAGGCCTGCCCGATGTGGTTTGTGAAATTGGGGGTATGCGTTATGTCTCTTCTCAAATACTCGTCAAATCCCTGGTCGAGAATGAACTTGACCTCTCAGGTCATCAGCAAACTGTACACTCGTCAGAAAACATCTGTTATCTGAGGGGGAAACGGCTCAAGGTTTCCGACCTGAATAATCCTGAAAAGTTACCCTATGGGCTAACCGATGAGGAAAAGGACTGGCTCTTGCCCGGACAGAATAATTCCGCGGACAACTTTCTGGGCTATGCCGTGGAAAAAATATTCCCCGAGATTCAGCACATCGTTGAGAAGACACATGAAGATGGTTATAAAGGCCAGACG
>NZ_JBAVZJ010000642.1:0-2372 GCF_049588695.1 Robiginitalea sp. | reverse complement strand
GGATACTTTAACCGATCGGGTGATTGATACATTTCATGCTGGTATAAGCCCTTTACACAAGAAAATCCTTCAGTCGCTACATGATTTTCATTGGGCTTGATAGCAATTACCTGATTGTTTTGCGTTTGTACCTCAAGACCGCATAATGCCTCACAAATTCTGCAAAATGTATGATGAGTTTTGATTTCTTTTACATCAGACTCCATGGCTGTTCTAAGGGTTGAAATTTAGGTTCAATTCGAAAATACATATAAAATGTTCAGTTTACAATTGATCAAAACTCCTAAGAATCAGAAACTAGCTATTCAAAATGGATATAGGTTAGCAGTAACTGTTCTTTTGGGTTTGAGCAACAATTTTGAATAAATAATCCAGAAGGTTTTTAACTCATTCAAGACACTTGTAGATACCCCAATCTTTAGGACGGCTTTCCTTCAAGTTTAGATAAATATTCATCCTGCATTCTTATTTCACTGCCGATCCCTTACTTCGTGAAACAGGGTTTTTGATATCCTTTATTGTCAAAAAACCCTAACTACAGTAAGAACTTATATCAATATCTATTACTTCACTGGTCCGAAGCAGGATTGATTACTGCAAGGAATATTGTGCATTATATGCCATATTCAAATGTTGAGTTTGCTTGCTAAAGGGTTGAGTTTTAGTTTCCATATAAGGAAACATTTTTATAATTTTGAAAGCAATAGGTTTAATGAAGGCAAAGTTTGAAGTTACCTTCTTAGAAGAAGCTATAGATTTCTTAGAAAGCCTGGATGAAAAAGATAGAAAGAAAATAATTTTCAATATCGACAAATCCAGGTTTGTTAATGATTCCAAGCTTTTCAAAAAGCTTACCAATGAAATTTGGGAGTTCAGAGCTAAATACCGGGGAAATCAATACAGACTATTAGCTTTTTGGGACAAGAGAAACAAAAAAGAGACTTTGGTTGTGGCCACTCATGGTTTAATCAAGAAAATAGACAAAATACCTAAAAAAGAAATTGTCAAAGCAAATACACTCAAAAACGAATATTTTAAATAATTAATAATATTAGTCATGGCTACTCAAGTAGGAAAATCCAAAATAATGACCCTTGATCAACTCAAGGATAAACATCTGGGTAAAGTTGGTACTCCGGATCGTGATCGCTATGAATTTGATTTGAAAATTGAAATCCTGGCTGAGATGATAAAAGCGGTTAGAAAAGAAAGGAATATGACCCAGGAGGAACTGGGGAAATTAATAGGTGTGCAAAAGGCTCAAATTTCCAAATTGGAAAGAAACACCAAAAATGTTACCCTTGATACTATTCTTAAAGTTTTTGAAGCCCTTCAAGCAAAAATCAAATTTAGTGTGCAAATAAATGAAGCCAATTACCATAATGCGTAGCTACTACAACCAATTTAGATACCTCATTCCTTAGGACAGCTTGTCTGCAATTAAGCGCTGCCAGAATGTTACATCTCAGGATTTGTTTCTATGAAAGCTGCCTATACAGAAGCCAGTTGCAGTTAGCAGTCCTATTAAAAGCTTGCTTCCGAATTCCGGAGGGAATGAAAAATCTCATAAGGCTAATTGGTTTTATTTTCAAGTTAGGAGCAATTCTCAACGCACGCCACCGCTCCAGCTGGCCCCTCACAGATACAGGTCAACCGGAAATCACAAAAGATAGGAGCTTAAAATTTATCTATGAACGTGAAGCTTTTTGAAATACTCAAAAGCTGACCCAAGGGTAATCCATTGTCAAATAATTCAGTTATATTTTACCCTGACTAGGTTTCAATAAAGTCAAAAAATCAATCAAAAAATTTTCAATCAAAAAACAAACATTTATGAAAACAGTATTTAATTCCAGCAAATCCGGACTCTTTTTCGTCATCTCCGTTCTTTTTACACTTCACGGATATTCCCAGGTTAAAGAGTTCTCCGTGGATCGATTTAACAAAGTAATTGTCAGCCCCCATATTTCCGTAACATTTGTGAAAGGAGACTCCGAATCCGTAATCATACATTCCAGCACGGAACCCCTCGAGGTGCTGAACGTGGAGTCCTCAGGGAAAACCTTACACCTGTATTTGGATAATGCGAAAACCACGACAAAGCAAGAGAAGGTGGAGATGGACGGTTGGTCTGAGAAACGTTCCATTTATAAGGGGACGGTAGTTCATGCCACCGTAACTTATCAGGTACTCGATGAGTTATCGCTGAGGGGGGAAGAGCGTTTTGAATGTAAAAGTCCCATCAAACAATCGAAATTTACCCTTACCATATATGGGGAATCCGAGGTTTACCTTGAGGAGGTTAAGCTGGATAATATGAACACAACCGTATATGGTGAAAGTTTAATGGAGATCAGTTCCGGGAGTATTGG
>NZ_JBAVZJ010000641.1:0-4805 GCF_049588695.1 Robiginitalea sp. | reverse complement strand
ATCGTACTCCAGTCTCCCCATTCCTCCCGGAAGCCTTTTAAGCGGTACTGATATTCAATCTCTTTATACTTCCCGAATTCGGGGACATTAAATTCAAAAGAAACATTGGCCTGATCATAAGGCAGGTTTAGCTCAGACTGCAGGGGAAGATACCTGTCTGGTTGATCTTGTATTTCGTTCAGGACTGCTGTAATGTTAATTTCAGGCTGTGTGCGCTCAATTTTGCTCAAATCCAGGATAACAAACCCGTTAGAGCGACCGATCAGGTACTGGTCCAGACCGAGTGCTGCAAGGCATTCGAACCCAATAACCCCAAGGGTCGGACGAAAATTGGAAGGGACGTGCACCCTTTTATGCACCAGTTCTGAGTTAAGGCTACCCGGATCCAGATAATGGATCATACCATCCCCAAAACCCCAGAGCCTGCCCGCCTGCGGATCGGGGACCAAAATACCTGTGGGTCTGTCCGGGCTTGCCATAAGGGAAGAAGTAATAGCAGAATCCAGTGTAAATTCCTCCTTTTCACTGGCGTATTCGTAGAAGGCGTTATCGGTAGCATAACAAAGGTTGCCCCTGTATCTAAAGAGACTGGCTCCTACACCCCAGGGAGGGCGCTGTTTTCTAATGGAAACACGGGTTAGGTCATCGTCCATTTCCAGTGTATATACCCCTTTGTATTCATGATTCACCACCAGGTAGCCCTCAGGCGTAAATTCAAAGAAGCGGCTGGAGATATCAAATCCCGGCAGTGTATTGCGAAATACCCAGCCCCGCGGCCTTCGCACCAAAACGCTAAGACCCTGGTAGTTTCCCTGCAGCAAAAGGGAATCCCGGCCGGGAATGCGCTTGATATCCCAGGTTCCGGGGTGGTCCGATATAAGCCGGGCTGTTCCATCCTCCACCACGAAAGTCCCCTGGTTATGGCCGCAGAAAAGCGTTCCGTCAATCTTACGGAACCCCCAGACCTGCCCTTCGGTGCCCTCTACGAATTCAAAATCACCGGAGCTCTCCAGGGACCTTCGGAATAATCCCTGATTCGTGCCCAAATAAAGCTGTTCTCCGGAAACCACTGCTGCATAGACCACCCCAAGCCTGCCCCCGGGGTCGTTGAATTCGAGGAAAGCGGAACTTCGGTTCACAATGCTGATCCCATTGTCCAGCCCAAGCCATAAATTACCGTCCCGGTCTTCCGCAAGGGCAAGTACCGTATTATTGTTCAATCCGTTCTCCTTATTGAGGTGCTGTACCATTGTTCCCTCCTTATCCAGGATAAAGACACCCTGCGAAATTGTCCCAAGGGCAATATGCCCATCCTTTAGGGGGATAGAATTGTAAATTTTTACAGGCATTCCGTTGTTGGGAGTGAAGCCCGGAAGCGGTTCCAATGCGTTCCCGGAAAGGCCCAGGAAGGTTCCATCCTCTGTTATAAAGGCTACCCGTTCGCCGATACGGGCAATTCCCACAACCAAAAAGTCCCCGACGCCAGAAGACACCAGGGGTACGGCGTTCCCATCTTCAAGTTTGAAAAGTCCGCCCTCTCGCTGAAAGTAAATCGCATTCTGAAAGGTAAAGAGCTGGGCGCGTGAGGCCTCGGCGGGTATTACTTCATAACTCCCGTCTGATATCCGGTAGGCATAGATGCGCTGAAGGGACTGGAAGAGCACCCAATCTTCCAGGGTACTTATCTTCCAAAATTGCTCGTCTTCCTGTAGCTCATTCTTCAGGTTTTGGCTCAGGGAAGTGTATTTCATCTCCCCTACAGCATCCCGTTCCCAGTAACCGAATTCCATATAACATCCGCTATAAATCCGGTTGCCCCAGGCCTGAACCGACCGCAGGACGGAACCGTTGGGAGAGGGATATTTTTTCCAGGCCGCCCCATTGAATTCAAGGAGCCCGCCATTGTTTGCGAAGTACATCCATCCATTGGCGGCTTGTGTAATTCCCCAATTTTGATTTTCAGCATGATACTCCCTTGGCTGATAATTTTGTATGGGGGGCAGTTGCTGCCCAGTCAGTACCTGCAGGGAGAGAAATACCCAAAGGAATGAAATGATTTTCAAAGTAGAATATGGAGTATTTATTGGAGGTGCCTTACGGTTTTGCATGGGCACAAGGAAATTGGAAATCACACGATCTCAGCACTGAGCCCGGCCTGTAAAAGGCGAGAGCAACGCGGTTTGAGATCCGTGATCTCTCCTGTTTTGACCGTGCATTTTCCGTTGTAATGGACAATCAGGGAACACTGCTCTGCCTGCTCCGGGGTATGCTCGCATACATCTATCAGGGTCTGGATCACATGGTCAAAAGTATTGACATCGTCATTGAAGAGGACAATCTCATTGAGGTCCTGCTCTTTTTCATCTACTAAAAGGGATTCTTCTAAGCGTTCTTTCGTACTCATAATGAAAGGCTTTGTTACGAATATAGTAAATTATTTTTTTCATCCGCAGCCCTGAAATACAGTCCTTCCCCCTCGGTTCGTACTTTAGGAATTCACCCGGAATCAGGAAGGCATTTCATATCTTTCAAAGGATGCTGCTGTCCATAAATCAGATACCCTGTAACTGTTGTAAACCAAACCGTGGACTGCAGCTTCCTGTTTTAAATAAGGCAGGTCTTCCTCGTAAAACCCGCTGATCAGCAACTTGCCCCCTTCCCTGAGCACCCCGGTAAAGGCTGGCATCAGTTCTGTAAGGGCATTCCTGTTGATATTTGCCAGGACCACATCGTATTGCCTTCCGGCCACCCGGTCCATGGAACCTTCCAAAATCTCAATCTCATTTTGTCCGTTTCGCGCTGCATTTTCAATCGCATTTTCAACAGACCAGGGATCGATATCAATGCCTGTAATACCCTGAGCGCCTTTAAGTCCGCAAAGAATGGCCAATACACCCGTACCCGTCCCTACATCGAGGACTGAGGCCCAGGTAACCTCCAGGTCCAGGAGGTAATCCAGCATCAGCCGTGTCGTTTGATGGTGGCCCGTTCCAAAACTCATTTTAGGGGAAATAACAATATCGTATTCCGTATCCCGGGGTTCTTTATGGAAAGGAGCCCGGACCACGCATTTGCCCCGGACCTCAATGGGTTTGTAGTCGCGTTCCCAAACTGCATTCCAGTTCTCAGGCTCCACGACTTCCCAACGCGTATTCACTTCCCAGGCCTCGTTTTGAAAAAACGGAATTCCCAAAAAAGCCGCCTCATCCCAGTCCGATTCCTGGATATAAGCTTTCAAACCTCGTTCCGTTTCTTCGAAACTCTCGAAGCCCAACTCGGATAGGGCAGCGATAAAAATATCGGTAGCCGGCTGCAGGGGTTGAAGTTCCAGGATACACCGGACGTATTTCATAGGTATTTCGTCTTAATCGAAGGCTGTTACGATGGCGATAAAGTCTTCCGCCTTGAGGGAGGCGCCTCCAATAAGGCCCCCGTCAACATCGGGCTTGGAAAAGATTTCCCGGGCATTCCCTGGTTTAACACTTCCTCCATAGAGGATAGATACAGAATCCGCCGTCTTCTCAGATGAAGCTTCCGCCACGCCCTTGCGAATAAAGGCGTGCATTTCCTGGGCCTGCTCGGGGGAAGCGGTTTCTCCGGTTCCAATGGCCCAAACGGGTTCATAGGCCAGGATAATATCCTCCCAGGCATTTTCAGGAAGATTGAACAGGGCCTTGCTCAATTGGCGTTGCACCACTTCAAACTGTTTTCCGGCCTTTCTGTCGGCAAGCTCTTCGCCAAAGCAAAAGATTACCCGTATATCATTTTCAAGGGCTTTGCGCACCTTTTTTTCGAGGAGTTCATCTGTTTCATGAAAATATGCCCTCCGTTCTGAATGGCCAAGTATGACTGTTTGAACACCTACAGAGCGGAGCATGCCTGCTGAAATCTCCCCTGTGTATGCCCCACTGTCCTCAAAATGCATGTTTTGTGCCACGGCCTCTATCGGTAAACCACTGAGTTGGTTTACAGCGGACTCCAAATTGACAAAGGTAGGAGCCACCATAACTAGCGTTGACGTCTGCGGTAGCTTTGCAACCAAGTCGGTCAACAGGGCTCTAGTCCCTTCCTTATCCATATTCATTTTCCAATTGCCGGCAACGATTTTTGTCCTCATGGCTTAATATTTAGTATTATTTTGTTTTGCTTCAATTTCAGCGACCTCTTCCAGAGTATACTGAATATACTCACTTCCTTCTCCAAAGAGATCTACGGTGGATTCCTCTATAGTTTGACTAAAACCAGCCGCCGCCCGTAACGCATTGACATTCTCCGGGTCTTCGACAGGCCAGATCAGGTTGATTTCCTCTGGTGTGTTCATAAAAAAAGACATGCCCTGGGTTCCGTATTTCTGTGGCAAACCTTGTCCCATCAGGGAACGGTCGAGCATCATCGCATAGAGGCGATAGGGAAGTTCCCCGGTCTCAGCGGCTACCTCAATCTGCGGCAGGAACTCGTCAATCCGTTCCGAATGCTGAATGACATACCACGCCGCCCTGTCGGTTCCAGGCCCCACAAGACTTGTTCCCGGATATCCATATTGCCCCAGGATTGAATCTATAGCCACCATATTCTCCTGGTCAATTTTTACCTGCTTTCCCCAGGTATCCATACTGAAGTTGGCGCGGT
The DNA here is from genome assembly GCF_049588695.1 of Robiginitalea sp. Classification (GTDB taxonomy): domain Bacteria; phylum Bacteroidota; class Bacteroidia; order Flavobacteriales; family Flavobacteriaceae; genus Robiginitalea. The sequence goes on along the minus strand of NZ_JBAVZJ010000641.1, from coordinate 176 downwards.
ATTTCTGATCGAGTACCAAAATACTGTCCAGATAAGACTTTAGTTCCTGAGGGTATTTCTCGGAATCTGCGAGTCCTGGTAAACTCAAGTCCTCCAGATCGTTGTAGTGCAACTTCTGCACTATGGTCCCCTCTTGTAGTTTCAGCACCCCGGGATTGGAGCGGACAATTGTCTTA
>NZ_JBAVZJ010000640.1:0-6243 GCF_049588695.1 Robiginitalea sp. | reverse complement strand
GTGTAAAACCATAGACAATACTGCCCAGTGAGGCCAGGACGATAAACAAGGACAGGTATCTTATTTTTAGGCGCATTTCAGGGGGCAAAGTTAATTAACTTTCTTCGGTAGGCCGTGAGGAGTTTGGATTTGGAAACAAACCCGAGATAGCGGCCGTCTTTAATCACGGGGAGATTCCAGGCCCGGCTGTCGTGAAATTTCTTCATCACCTGTTGCATGGTATCCTTACCGTAGAAAATGAGTTCCGGGGGGGCATGCATAAAAGAATCCACACCTATCTTATCGTACATATTGATATCGAACATGAATTCGCGAACATCGTCCAGCAAGACAATACCTTTCAGGGCGCCGTCTGAATCGGTAACCGGAAAAATATTCCGTGTGGATTTGGCCACCGACTGATGCAGCATTTCCCCCAGGGTCATGTCCTGATGTACTTCCTTAAAATTGGTTTCAACAACCTCGTCCAGTTCCATCATGCTCAGTACGGTTTGGTCTTTGTCATGGGAAATCAGGGCACCAATGGCGGCGAGTTGCCGGGTGTAAATACTGTAATCCAGGGTGTTTTTGGCGATCAGGTAGGACATGGCGGCAGAGATCATCAGGGGGACAAACAGGTCGTATCCCCCGGTGATTTCCGCGATCAGGAAAATAGCGGTCAGGGGCGCGTGCAGTACCCCGGCGATTAGCCCTGCCATGCCCACCAGGGTAAAGTTGGCTTCGCTTACAGAGATACCCAGGCCTGAGTTATTGAGGACTTTGGCCACTACATTGCCCAGGGCACTTCCCATGACCATGGTGGGGATAAAGATACCCCCGGCCCCCCCGGCAGCAAAAGTAGTCGTCATGGCCACGGCTTTAAAAATCGTTATCCCAAAGAGCAGGCCAATCACCACCCAAATTTGATCGGTATAGTCGTCAAACGGGGTTGTACCCAGAGCCTTCAGGTGATCCCCTTCCAGGAGGCTGTTGATAAACCCAAAACCCTCCCCGTAGAGCGGAGGTATAAAATAAAGCATAACCCCTATGGCCAGCCCTCCGGCCAGCAACTTGTACTTCGGACTGCGAAACCGTTTAAAAAAGTCCATGATCCGGAAGTACATTTTTGTGAAGTATACGGATGCTACAGCGGTTCCCATACCCAGCAGGATGTAGTAGACCGTATCCCGAATCTCGAATCCCTCGGTAACTGCGAAATTAAAAAGGGTCTCATCACCCAGGAAAAAGTAGGAGGTCAGTACCCCGGAAATAGAAGCCAGCAAAAGGGGAAGCATGGAAAGCATGGTGAGGTCCAGGCTGAAGACTTCCACCGCAAAGATGATTGCGGCAATCGGAGCTTGGAAAATTGAGGCAATGGCCCCGGCGGAGGCGCAGGCAATAAGCAGGGACCGATCTTTTGAATTGATATGCATCAGGCGGGAAACGTTCGAGCTCAGCGCAGCTCCGGTAGCGACAGCCGGCCCCAGTAACCCCACGGAACCCCCGAAACCTACGGTAAGGGGAGCCGTGATTAACGGAGTGATTATTTTTTTGGCCGACATAATGCCTTTTTGGCGTGAAAGGGAATAGAGAATTGAAGAAATGGCGTGTTCCAGCTTTTCCTTGTGGACGTATTTTACATAGAGGTAAACCAGGGTCAGGCCGATAACCGGGAGAACAAAATAGAATTGGTTGCTGAGGAATATAACCCCCTTTTCCAGGGAGGACTCCAGAAAATAGGTCGTGTTTTTAAGGGTTACCGAGGCCAGACCTGCAAGAAAACCAACAAGGACACTCATGACCTGAGTGAAGGTTTTGTGCGAAATATGCCGGTAGCGCCATTTGTGAATCCGGGCCAGTACTCGTCGGTAATGCGGGCTTTGATTCATACCCCCTAAGATACGATTGATTTATTCTCTCAAGCGGATTCGGTATACCGCCTGCCTTATTTTTTAAGCTGCAGCCGGAGTTCATCCATCTGGGCGGAGTCGATAGGTGCCGGGGCGTCGATCATGACATCCCGCCCGCTGTTGTTTTTGGGGAATGCAATAAAATCCCGGATGGATTCCTGTCCCCCGAGAATGGCCACCAGGCGGTCCAGGCCAAAGGCGATTCCCCCATGGGGAGGGGCCCCGTACTGAAAGGCATCCATCAGGAAGCCAAACTGTTGCCGGGCCTCTTCCGGGCTAAAGCCCAAATGGCGGAACATCATTTCCTGGGTGGTGCGGTCGTGAATCCGTATGGAACCCCCGCCGATTTCATTTCCATTGAGGACCAGGTCGTAGGCATTTGCCCGAACGGCCCCCGGGTCTGTATCCAAAAGCTCCATTTGTCCGGGCTTGGGCGCAGTAAAAGGGTGGTGCATGGCGTGGTACCTCCCGGTTTCCTCGTCCTTTTCCAGAAGCGGAAAGTCCACGACCCACAGGGGTGCAAATTCCCCGGGCTTTCGAAGCCCGAGGCGTTGGGCGAGTTCCATACGCAACATACTCAACTGGGTACGGACCCCATCGGTATCCCCGGAGAGGACCAGGATGAGGTCGCCTTTTTCAGCGCCGGTGGCTGCAGCCCAAAGGCTGAGGTCTTCCTGGGAGTAGAATTTATCGACCGAGGATTTGTAAGAGCCATCTTCGTTACAGCGAACGTAAACCATGCCTTTGGCCCCAACCTGCGGGCGGCGAACCCAATCCGTAAGGGCGTCAATTTCTTTCCTGCTGTACTGGTTCCCACCGGGAACGGCCAGGCCAATGACCATTTCGGCCTCATTGAAAATCTTAAAGTCGCGCGTTTGTGCTACGGGATTCAGTTCCCCGAATTCCATTCCAAAACGAATATCGGGTTTATCACTTCCATACCGCTTTATGGCCTCGTCATAGGTCATTCTGGGAATCTTTTCCAGGCGGATGCCGTGAATACGTTCCAATAGATGCAGGGTGAGCCCTTCAAAGGTCGACAGGATGTCTTCCTGTTCCACAAAGGCCATTTCACAATCAATCTGGGTAAATTCCGGTTGGCGGTCTGCCCGCAGGTCTTCATCCCTGAAGCATTTGACGATCTGGAAATATTTATCCATTCCACCGACCATCAGGAGTTGCTTGAAAGTTTGTGGAGACTGGGGAAGCGCGTAGAATTCGCCTTCATTCATACGGCTGGGCACCACGAAATCCCGGGCGCCTTCCGGAGTTGACTTGATCAGGTAAGGGGTTTCAACTTCGATAAAACCTTTTTCCGCCAGGTAGTTTCGCACCTCCATGGTCACCCGGGAGCGGAAGATCAGGTTGTTTTTTACCGGACTGCGGCGAATATCGAGATAGCGGTATTTCATTCGAAGTTCCTCACCTCCGTCGGTAGCGTCTTCAATGGTGAAGGGTGGGGTAAGGGAGGGATTGAGAACCGTAAATTCTGAGACCAGTACTTCGATATTCCCTGTAGGGATTTTTGGGTTTTTTGAAGCGCGCTCGATAACTTCTCCGTCCACCTGCAGCACAAATTCCCGCCCGGCTTCCCGCGCTTTTTCCAGAAGTTCGGCCGGGGTGCGATCCTGGTCAAAAACCAGCTGGGTAAGCCCGTATCGATCCCTCAGATCAATCCAGACGACAAATCCTTTGTCGCGTACTTTCTGGACCCATCCGGCCAGTTGCACCTTCTGCCCGATATGGACTTCGTTTAATTCACCACAGGTATGGGTACGGTACATAATCCTTTGATTTTGGCCGCAAAGGTACGATGCAATGGGGGAAGTGCCCAATAATTGTGACATTCTTCCCCCTGTTATTTTCACTGAAATAACTCCCCGGATCAGGCGGCCTTACTCAAGGGCTGGGGAGTGTCCTTTACTTCCCGTTTTTTTCCACGAATCGCGATCTTCATCCGGTAGGTAATATTAAAGAGCACCGGTACGATGATGAGCGTCAGGAAAGTGGCCACAATAAGCCCGAAAATAACCGTCCAGGCCAGGGGCCCCCAAAAGATCACATTATCCCCCCCGATGTACAGCTGCGCATCGAAGGATGAAAAGAGGGAGAAGAAATTAATATTCAACCCTATGGCCAGGGGGATTAAACCCAGAACCGTAGTGATCGCCGTGAGCAATACCGGTCGCAGCCTTGCTTTGCCACCCCGAACGATAGCTTCCGACGCTTCCTCCAGGGAGAGAAGGTCTTTATCATCAAGGCCAAGGGCTACTTTCTTCCGGTCGATCAGGATTTGGGTGTAATCCAAAAGCACCACCCCATTGTTCACCACGATTCCCGCCAGTGCAATGATTCCCATCATCGTCATCATAATCACAAACGGCCAGCCCGTGAGCATCAAGCCCCCGAAAACCCCTATAAAACTCAGGAAAATTGCAATCATGATAATGGCGGGTTTTGAGATGCCGCCAAACTGGAAGATAAGTATAAGCATGATGAGTCCAAGACCCGAGAAAAAGGCTCCCATAAGGAATTCCATCTGCTTGTTCTGTTCTTCAATCTGCCCGGTGTAGTCTACTTCAACCCCGGGTGGCATGCCTTCGAATTCGGGCATGACATCCTGAATTTCGGCAACAATGGCACCGGCATCGGTAAATCCGGGTTGCAGGGCCGAATACACGGTTACGACCCTTTTGGCATCCCTGTGTTTGATAGCACTAAAAGATGAAGTGTTCCGCTGACTCGCCACTGCAGATACGGGAACTTCCTTGATCTGACCATTGGCCGGATCCCTGAAGATCATCTTTTGGTTAAACAGAGCACTGGTATTATAGCGGAGGTCTTCGTTAAAGCGTACATTGATGTTGTAATCTTCACCATCTTTTTTATAGATACCGGCCTTATCCCCGAAGAGGGATTGCCTGAGCTGCTGACCTACCTGCCCTACGGAGACTCCCAGTTCCCCGGCCTTTTCCCGGTCCACAACAACCTCCATGGCGGGTTTCCCCTTATTGACATCGATTTTAAGCTCTTCGATCCCGGCAATGCTCTTGCTGTTGATAAAGCTTCGCATGCGCTCTGCTACGTTAATCAGGGTGTCGTAATTCGGTCCTTCCAATTCGATGTTGATGGGATAACCGGCGGGCGGGCCCACAGCATCTTTCTCAACACTGATGGTCACTCCGGCATAGATACCCCTCAACCCTTCCTGGATGTTTTTGCGAAGCTGTTCGCTGTCCTTGCCTTCCCGGTATTTGAATTCTCTCATGGAAAGCGTCATCTTACCGCGATGGGGCATTTCGGCAGCAGAACCCCCTTCGGTGAATGGGTTTTCGGCCCCCTTGCCCACCTGGGACACAGAAGACTCTACCAGCAGGTTTTTATCCCCTTTCATAAAAGTGTCACTATCGACAATGTCGTAGATCCTTCTCTCTATGGCTTTTGTGATTTCATTTGTCTTTTCAATGGACGTTCCCTGGGGATATTCAACATAGACGATGATCTGGTTCGGGGTATTGTCTGGAAAGAACTCGACTTTGGTACGTCCACTCCCAAGGGAAGCTCCAAAACTCATAAAAGCAGCCAGCAAAAGGACGACCATGGCCCCGAAATACCAGTATACGTTTTTACCTCTAAGGGCCTGCTTTAATTGTTTTTCATATAGATTTTCCATCTTTTTCAGCGTTTTTCGCTGGAAGCGATTCGCCGACTTTTTGATGACGTATTTGTAGAGCCAGAACATACCGGCTGTTACAAAGAGAAGCGTGCCCAGGCCTCTTACTGCCCCTCCCACGATGAACATGAAGATGCCGATTCCCACCAGGATAACCGTCAGGCGAATGAGTTGTTTCCGGGTCAGTTCTTTTTCGCCTATTTCCATAAACTGTGAAACCAGCATGGAGTTCATAAAGATGGCCACGAACAGGGAAGAGCCAAGAACGACCGATAGGGTAATGGGGAAGAAGATCATAAACTCACCCATAATTCCCGGCCACATTCCAAGGGGTACAAAGGCCGCCACAGTGGTAAGGGTAGAGATAATAATGGGGATGGCGATTTCACCAATACCTTTTTTGGCTGCCTGTATCCTGGACATGCCTTCTTCCTCCATCAGGCGGTATACGTTCTCGACCACCACAACACCATTATCCACAAGCATCCCCAGACCCATGATGAGTCCAAAAAGGATCATGGTGTTCAGGGTATAGCCCATGGCCGAGAGGATCATGAAGGACATAAACATAGACATTGGTATGGCAAACCCGACAAAGAGCGCATTCCGAAATCCAAGGAAAAACATAAGGACCGTTACGACCAGGATAATCCCAAAAATGATATTGTTGACCAGGTCATC
>NZ_JBAVZJ010000639.1:0-2205 GCF_049588695.1 Robiginitalea sp. | reverse complement strand
GAGTAAAGTCGGGGCATGCGTTCCCAGGAATTTACGGGCCACCCCCATATGATCCAGTAGCGTTCCCTCCAGGGTATCCCTCCTGACTTGTCCTGTAAATTGCATATTGTGGTATCCGGACCACTGGGGCGGTATACTGAAACTGATCATTCCCTCCTTGTCGTGTATTTCAGAAATAGGACGGGCACTGCCCCCATCGGCAACAAAGTATCCCACCAGTGCTTTATTCCCGGATAGTTTAACCTCGAGCCAGGAAGGCAACCAAACCTCCCCGTACAGCACTTCTAAATCCCATTTTCCGATTGCTGTTGAGCTGGCCAGGTCCTGAGAATGCGCAACAGGAGTGCTTAAAAGGCCGCATAATAGAATAAATATTCCCTTCCTTATCGTACTGTTCATTGCTTCATGTTTTCTGAATTGTCTTTAAATGTAAAAAAAATAAACGGTGTCCTGTATTTCAAAATTCTCAAATTCCGCGGGTGTTTTGTACTTTGTGCCTGAAGCGTATTTCGCCGGACACCAAAGAAATCGAAGGATGCCTGCAGAAGTTATTTTTACAGCTGTGAAGACCCCACACGAGGTTGCCAGGGTAGCAGAACTGGCCGGCATTATCTGGAAAGAACACTACATACCCATTATCGGCAAGCCTCAGGTAGACTATATGCTGGAGCACTTTCAATCTGCTCCTGCCATTGAAAAGCAACTCGCTGAAGGAGTATTCTATTTTCTGATTCAGCAAGAGGACCTCGATCTGGGGTATCTCGCGTTTGAAAAAAGGGCTGTATCCCTATTTTTAAGTAAAATATACCTATTGGAATCAAAAAGAGGCATGGGATATGGAAGGACGGCGATGGCTTTTGTGGAAAATTCAGCCCGGAACATGGAATGTGCTGAGATCGCCTTAACTGTAAATAAATATAACGATCAGTCTATTAATACGTATACCCGAATGGGTTTCTCAAAAAAGGGAGGGGAAATTACAGATATCGGAGGGGGTTTCGTCATGGACGATTACAGGATGGTCAAACCCTTGTAGAATACTCCTTTCGATGCAACTGGAAGTTCTCCAGTTTGATGTCATCCACTCCAATATCGTCGAAGGGGTATTCCATGTGATCCTGAATATTGTATAGCGCGATGAGAATAAACTCAGTGACCACAACAACAAAGTATACCACAATATCACTGTGGGTTGCCCCAATATTATAAATGATGGTAGGGGCATAAATGAGGGGGAAAATATAAATGAAAATCAGGCAGTACGCCTTCAGTGCCCGCGGCGTCCTGTGGATGTTAATGGCGAATACATTCTCGAAGCCCTCCTGCATGTCATTCATGTACCTGAAAACGCGGTCCTTGATCTTATTCGGAATAAATTCCTCCAGTTCTATAATATGGGAGTGAAAATCATGGATGGCCTCGTCTACCGCCTCCACGTTTTCCTTATTGTCTCTAAGGTGTCTGACTGTTTCATCACTGATCCGTTCCAGTACGTCGAGTGTTCTCTTCTTGTCCTCCTCAGACATAACTGTGCTGGTCTTAAGATAAAAACTGATCGTCACCAGGGCAGACCGGTACTTGCTCAGGTATTGAAGTGCTTTTTCACGTCGCCGGAAAGCTCCGCGGATATTAAAAACCAAAGGGAAAATAATGGCAATACTGAGGAGGGTCAAATCCAGATTATACCCCAGGTTGAAATGAATGGAAATATAGGTCACAATAACCGATATCGCCAAGGTGATATACGTCTTCCGGTTAATTATTGAAGTGTATAGTTTAATGTTCGAAATTTTAGTACCTTAAGACTTTAACTCAACCACCATGATAGTGAAAAATCAAACCTTTGCATTCTTTAGCCTGTTCTTTTTTATTTTCGGCGGAATAATTTCTGCACAAGAGGCTTTAGCCGGCCTGGAGTTCAACGAACCCAACCTGCTTTTTCAAAATGAAACACCGGTTTCCGTAAAATGGAAGTACTCCGACAGGGATATGCGGAAACAAACCAATGACAGTACTTTTCTCGATTGCGTGCTCTCCTACCAACAGGAAGATGGCACTTGGGACTCTCTGGAAGTCCAGGTTCGGGCCCGTGGAAACTGGAGACAGGAAAACTGCTTCCTGACACCGGTAAAACTACAGATCAAAAAGGAGCAGCGGGAAGGCACCCTTTTTGAAGGCAATAAGGAATTGAAAATGGTATTACCC
>NZ_JBAVZJ010000638.1:0-3005 GCF_049588695.1 Robiginitalea sp. | reverse complement strand
ATTGGCATTGGCGGTTCAGATCTGGGCCCCGTCATGGTTACCGAAGCGCTGAAACACTACAGCAATCATCTAAAGTTACATTTTGTAAGCAACGTCGATGGGGATCACGTGTACGAATCGCTCAAAGGCCTGGATCCGGAAACTACATTGTTTATAGTGGTCTCCAAGTCCTTTACCACTCAGGAAACGCTCAGCAATGCCCTGACGATTAAAAAGTGGTTTCTCAAACAGGCTTCCCCAAAGGATGTGGCGTTGCATTTTGCGGCCGTTTCGACCAATACCAAACAGATTTCGGATTTCGGAATTGCACCGGAGAATGTCTTTCCCATGTGGGATTGGGTAGGGGGGCGGTTTTCGCTCTGGAGTGCGGTAGGCCTCTCGATCTGCCTGGGAATCGGGTATACTCATTTTTCTGAGTTGCTCGACGGGGCGCGGAAAATGGACAGGCATTTCCAAACCGCTCCGTTTGACCGAAACATTCCCGTAGTGCTGGCCTTGCTCAGTATTTGGTACAACAATTTTTTTGGTGCAGAGACGGAAGCGGTTATTCCTTATTCGCAATACCTGCAGTCCCTTCCCGCCTATCTGCAGCAAGGGGTAATGGAGAGCAATGGCAAGCGGGCAGACCGCAAAGGTGAGCCCGTGGGATACCAGACCGGAACGATTATCTGGGGAGCGCCTGGGACGAATTCACAACACGCTTTTTTTCAGCTTATCCACCAGGGCACTAAATTGATCCCAGCCGATTTTATCGGGTTTAAACGACCCCTCCATGGAGACATGGATCATCACGACAAATTGATGGCGAATTTTTTTGCCCAGACCGAGGCCCTGATGAATGGCAAGGATGCAAAAGAGGTGGCTGCAGAACTCAAAGGCCAGGGACTTTCAGAAGCTGCAGTTCAGGAACTCCTTCCCTTTAAAATATTTGAGGGCAACAAGCCTACAAATACACTTCTCATCGATTCCCTGACACCCGAACGCCTTGGGGCGCTTATCGCCATGTACGAGCACAAGATCTTTGTACAGGGCGTTATTTGGAACATCTTCAGTTACGATCAGTGGGGTGTGGAACTGGGCAAACAACTGGCCAAGACCATCCTCAAGGAATTAGGAGATGGAACAGCGGGAAACCACGACACTTCGACATCCCGCTTAATGGCTACCTACCGAAAACAATAGGCTTAAAATACGTTTATAACTTCTTGTGATTTCAAGGGCAGTCCGGTAAAACTGCCCTCTTTTTATTGTTAATTTTGACCTAAAATTATTTAACCTTCTGTTAATATAAAAGTGGGTGATATACATCACTTTTGCAGCGCTTTAAAGTTTAAAGACCATTAATATGAAAAGACTAATTCTAACCCTGATTACTGTGCTAAGTGCTTCCTTTGCATTTGGGCAGGGAGTTACAACATCTGCAATTGCAGGAAAAATGACCGATGCTGCCGGCGAACCTTTGGGAGGAGCCAGCATCGTAGCGGTTCACCAACCGACGGGCTCCACCTATGGAGCTGCTACAGACTTCGACGGGTTCTTCCGGATTTCCAATATGCGTGCCGGCGGACCTTACCGAATCTCCTTCTCGTACATTGGTTTTGAGACGGACGTACGGGAAAATGTATACCTGACCCTCGGTCGGGCATCCCAGTTCAATATTGCGCTGGATGAATCCGCTACCGCCCTGGAGGAAGTTGTGGTTACAGGTACAAGCTCCGGGATTTTCGGGGCCAGTAAAACGGGATCCGAGACGACGGTGAGCAACCGGGAAGTACAGACCCTGCCGGCAACCTCGCGTTCACTTGCGGATTTTGTGCGTATCACCCCTCAGGCCCAGGTCACTGAAGGCAATGACGGGTTCAGTATTTCCCTTGCGGGTCAGAACAACCGATACAACGCCATCTACATTGACGGTGCGGTAAATAACGATGTCTTCGGACTGGCGGGTTCCGGTACCAACGGAGGCCAGACGGGTGTCAATCCTCTTTCCGTAGATGCTATTGAAACGATCCAGATTAACATCGCTCCTTTTGATGTTAAACAATCCGGTTTCTCCGGAGGGTCGATTAACGCGATTACGCGATCCGGTTCAAACAACTGGGAAGGCTCAGCCTACGGATTTTTAAGAAACCAGAGTCTGGCGGGCAAGACACCTCCCGGGTTGGTAGGGGATGACGAAGAGCGTCAGCGACTGGACGATTTTACCGCCCTTACTTACGGGGTGCGTATAGGAGGTCCTATAATTAAGGACAAACTGTTTTTCTTCGTCAACTACGAAAGACAAGACGATGAGACTCCGCAACCGTTTAACTTCAGTAATTATATCGGTCGGTCTTCGATCGCTGATCTGGATAACCTGAGCAACTTCCTCGGGAACACTTACGGGTACGAGCCCGGGATTTTCGACAATAACACCCGAACGCTCGAGAGTAATAAATTCACCGCGAAAGTTGACTGGAACATCAATGAAGATCACAAGCTCTCCCTGAGATATGGATACGTAGGGGCAGACAACCTGGAAGCCCGGAGTTCCGGTTTCCGTAACATCGGTTTTATCAACGGTTCGGAATCTTTCGAAACTACCACAAACTCTTTGGCCCTTGAACTGAACTCGAGGTTTGGCAATAAGTTCTCCAATAACTTCGTGCTGGGATATACATCGGTAAGTGATGACAGGGATCCTCTGGGAGATCCCTTCCCGACGGTAGATATTCAGGACGGTGCCGGAACGATTTCCTTCGGGGCGGAGCCTTTTTCAACGGCTAACCTCCTGGATCAGAATATTTTTACCATAACCAATAATTTTGAAATCTACACGGGTCGGCATACCGTAACTCTTGGTGCCAACCTGGAATTTGCCGATATAAAGAACCTCTTTTTCGCCTTTAACTACGGTGATTACACCTTTGAAGATGATTTCGATGATGCCGGAAACCTAATTGCCAGCGGATTGGACCAATTCCTTGCCCAACAGGATGCCACGTTATACCAGCACGGTTATTCCC
>NZ_JBAVZJ010000637.1:0-1882 GCF_049588695.1 Robiginitalea sp. | reverse complement strand
TTGTACTCCTGGCTCAGATCGGGAGTTATGTGCCGGCCGAAAGTGCTCATCTGGGTATTGTCGATAAGATTTTTACCCGGGTAGGTGCCAGCGATAATATTTCCCTGGGGGAGTCTACGTTTATGGTGGAAATGAATGAGGCTGCCTCCATCCTGAATAACCTCTCGGATCGCAGTCTGATCCTCCTCGATGAAATCGGACGGGGCACCAGTACCTATGATGGGATATCCATCGCCTGGGCCATAGCGGAATACCTCCATGAACATCCGGCCCGGCCCAAAACCCTTTTTGCCACCCATTACCACGAACTCAATGAAATGGCCACCTTGTTCCCCCGGATTAAAAACTTCAATGTAGCTGTCAAAGAAGGAACCGAGAAGGTCCTGTTCTTAAGAAAACTCAAACCCGGGGGGAGTCATCACAGTTTTGGGATTCACGTGGCCCGGATGGCAGGAATGCCAAAGACAGTCATCCAGAAGGCCGAAAAACTGCTGAAGCAACTCGAAAAATCACATTCCGGGGACGCCCTGGAACAGCGGCTTAAGCCACAAGAAGACGAATTACAGCTCAGCTTTTTTCAACTCGACGACCCCTTGCTGGAACAGATCCGCGATGAGATCGTAAACCTGGACATCGACCGCCTCACCCCCGTGGAAGCCCTGATGAAACTCAATGAGATCAAGCGGTTGCTGAAAGCGAAAAAGTCTCTGGGTTCGTAGTTTTTTTGAAGGTGTGGCAAACACATTTCAATTCAGTAACCCGAAGGCCTTTAATTGTGACCGCTTCCAAAGGGAGCATTTTATAATTCCGTAACTTATCCCAAAATTAACCCAACCCTATGTTCGCCCTGAGTATCCGTACCCTTAAATCTGTTGCAGTATTACCCATTCTCTTTTTTACCCTGACCCCGGGTTTTGCCCAACGCAATTTTGACGATGTAGAAATCCGTACCGAGCAAGTGGCAAACAATATCTACGTCCTCTTTGGCGCCGGCGGAAACATAGGCCTGGCTGTAGGCGATGATGCCGCTTACCTTATTGATGACCAGTATGCCCCCCTTTCCGAAAAAATAAAGGCTGCTATAGGCAAAGTGACCGACAAGCCCCTGAAGTTTCTCGTCAACACCCACTGGCACGGGGATCATACAGGTGGGAATGCCAACTTTGCCAAGGCTGGTGCCACACTTATTGCCCATGAAAATGTCCGCAAACGCCTCGGCAGTCCCTCAGAACGCAATGGGCGCGTACGGGAAGCATCCCCGGAAGTGGCCCTCCCTGAAATTACATTTACAGACGAGCTCACCCTGCATCTGGGCCAGGGGCAGTCCATGCACGTCATGCATGTGAATGATGCACACACCGATGGAGATTCTTATATCTATTTTCCGGAAGCCAACGTGATCCATATGGGGGATAACTTTGCCAATGGGGGGTTCCCCTTTATAGATTTAAATTCAGGGGGCGAGATTGAAGGGTTTATAAAGAACCTGAACATGGCGTTGTTTATCGTGGATGAAAACACGAAAATTATCCCGGGCCATGGCCCCGTGACAAACCGGGAAACATTAAAAGCGTATCGCGATATGCTCGAAACACTTCGGGATCGTGTCAGGGCGGCACAAACTTCGGGAAAATCGTTGGAAGAAGCCCTGGCTATGGGGCTCTCGAAAGAATGGGATGCCGATTTCGGCACCGGGTTTATCAACAGCGAGGGAATTATCACTTCCATCTACCGCAGTTTAGAGTAAGATTATGATACGTAGGATTAAACAGAGTGCAAGGCACAATAAGATCTTCGTCCTATTCGCAATAGGCGTACTGCTTGCTTCATGCGCATCACAACAACAGCAGGAAACAGGAATAACCCCTGAGGAGTACCAGGT
>NZ_JBAVZJ010000636.1:0-5118 GCF_049588695.1 Robiginitalea sp. | reverse complement strand
AGTATGCATATCGTTGCGGACCGCCCCTTCGAATTTCCTCATTGGCATAGGACTCAAATTTCTTGAAATTTTCCCTGAACGCATTCGACAGTTTAAAGGCAGTGTCGTAATAAGCCTTGTCGTTGTTCCATGTAGCCCTGGGACTCAGGAGGTCGGTTGGCACACCCGGACATTCCCGGGGTTGGGCCACTCCAAAAACAGAGTGAATGTGGTAAGTATCATAAGTGTACAAGCCCAGGGCACCACTCAGCGCAGCGCGAATCATGGCACGGGTGTACTTGAGTTTCATCCGGGTTCCAACCCCATAAGAGCCTCCTGTCCAGCCCGTATTGACCAACCAGACATTCGCCCCGGACTCCTGCATCTTTTTACTCAGCATTTCAGCGTATTTTGTAGGGTGCAGGGGCATAAAAGGAGCTCCGAAACAGGCCGAAAAAGAAGGAACCGGCTCATTGACGCCCGCCTCAGTCCCGGCAACTTTGGCCGTATAGCCGGAAATAAAGTGATAGGCGGCCTGGGCAGGGGTTAACCTGGAGATCGGGGGCAGGACACCAAAAGCATCTGCGGTCAGGAAAAAGACATGTTTGGGATTTTCCCCAATGGAAGGATCCTGACGATTCTCAATATGATAAATCGGGTAACTCACACGGGTGTTTGGAGTGATGGAGGTATCGGCGAAGTCTACCTTCCCGCTTGAATCCATTATGACATTCTCGAGAATTGCCCCTTTCCTGATCGCCCCGTAAATTTCTGGCTCACTCTCCGCTGAAAGATTAATCACTTTGGCATAGCACCCTCCTTCAAAGTTGAAAACAGTATCCTCAGCGGTCCAGCCGTGTTCGTCATCTCCGATGAGTTTCCTGGAGGGATCGGTCGAGAGGGTCGTCTTACCGGTTCCGGACAAACCAAAAAATACAGCGGTCTCCCCATCTTCCCCCACATTTGCGGAACAGTGCATGGGCAGGGTATTTCTAAACACGGGAAGAATGAAATTCAAGGCCGAAAAAATACCTTTTTTGATTTCCCCGGTATAGCCAGTCCCACCTATAAGTACCACCTTCCTGCTAAAATTCAAAATAGCGAAATTGTGTTGGCGGGTACCATCTGTAGCCGAATCGGCATGAAAACCAGGCGCGTTGATAACGGTCCAGTCTGCTTTAAATTCCTCGAGCTCGCGGGCCGTTGGTCGCAAAAACATATTGTATGCAAAATAATTTGACCAGGGGTACTCATTGATCACCCGAACGCCCATTTTATAGTTCTCATCTGAACAGACAAAACAATCCCGTACAAAAAGCTCCCGCTCATTGAGATAGGCGATCACTTTATCGTACAGGGCATCGAATTTATCGGGGTCAAAAGGTTTGTTCACCGGGCCCCACCAGACATGTTCTTCCGTAATTTCATCCCGGACAATAAAACGGTCCTGAGGGGCACGCCCCGTAAACTCCCCCGTATTGACAGCAAGTGCTCCGCTGTCTGCCTCTTTTCCCAATCCGGCATCGAGGGTGCGTTGGTGGAGTGCATCGGGAGATAATTGGTATTGAATGTTTTCAGTGGTCAGTCCATATTCGGATAACGAAATCGATTTCGTTCCAGTGGTAAATGAAGACATAAAATAGAGTTTTGTTTGGGCAAAAATATCAAAATAAAGACATTCCGGGAGCACCTCCACAGAACTTAGTTCAAACCCCTGAAAACACGATAACCAAACACGGCCCAACCCGCAATGAGCAGTACTCCCCCGATGGGAGTAACCCAACCGATTGAACTGAGGTCCAGGCCTGCCAGGGGGGCCGTAGTCAGCGCAAGTATGGAAAATGAAAAAAAGAATACACCCGAAACGACTAAATAGAAAACAGTGCGCTTCTCGTGTTTATTTAAAGAAGCCATGCTCCCGAGGATCAGCAAGAATAGTGCGTGATACATGAGGTAGGTTACCCCTGTCTGGTAGCTGTCCAGGGTATTTGCAGGCAGACGAACCTTCAGGTAGTGTGCCCCAAAGGCACCCAAAATGACGGCGAGCAGCCCAAATATAGTTCCCGTACCCAGAATTGCTTTGTTCATAACTCAGAAGGTTTCCTTTTTAGCAAATGTAACATTTTGATACCTTCGTAAACCATAATCCTTAAACCTTCAGAACTGTTATGGCCCGATGTATCCTGGTTGTTGGAGCCGGAAAATCGACCTCCTATCTTTTGGACTACTTACTGGATAAAACCCGTGAAGAGCGCCTTAAAATTATTATTGCCGATAAGAATCCGGAAGGGATACCGGAGAAACTTCACACCCACCCGGATACACAGGTGATCCGTTTGGACATAGCCGATCAGGCTGCCAGGGGTGCCCAGGTAGCACAAGCGGATATTGTGATTTCAATGCTCCCGCCGAGTTTGCATCTCGAAGTTGCAAAAGACTGCCTGGAAGCAGGTAAAAACCTTATCACGGCTTCTTACATAAGCGAGGGGATGCGTAAAATGGATTCTGCCGTTCGCGAGAAAGGCCTCGTTTTTATGAATGAAATCGGCCTGGATCCGGGTATTGACCATATGAGTGCCATGCAGGTTATCGACCGCATCAAAGCCGCCGGCGGTCGAATGCTGCTCTTTGAATCTTTTACCGGGGGACTGGTGGCGCCCCAAAGTGATGACAACCTGTGGAACTACAAATTTACCTGGAACCCCAGAAATGTCGTCATTGCCGGTCAGGGGGGTGCAGCAAAATTCATACAGGAAGGCACCTATAAATACATTCCGTATCACAAACTCTTCAGACGCACCGAATTTCTTGAAGTCGAGGGCTATGGGGCCTTTGAGGCCTATGCCAACCGCGATTCCCTGAGTTACCGCAAAGCTTACGGTTTGGAAGATACCCTCACCCTATACCGGGGTACCATGCGCCGGATCGGGTTTTCCCGGGCCTGGAATATTTTTGTGCAACTCGGAATGACGGATGACTCCTATCGGATTGAGAATTCAAAAGGAATGTCCTACCGGGAATTCACAAATCTTTTCCTCCCTTATTCTCCCACAGATTCTGTGGAACTCAAATTGCGACACTACCTTAAAATTGACCAGGATGACAACCTTTGGGGGAAACTCCTGGAGCTGCATATCTTCGATTCAGGGCGGAAAATCACTGTAAAAGACGGTAGCCCGGCTCAAATCCTACAGGAAATACTGGAACAGAGTTGGACGTTGCAACCGGAAGACCGGGATATGATTGTAATGTATCACAAATTTGGTTACGAGTTGAATGGACAGCGCCTGCAACTCGATTCCAATATGGTCGTTATAGGCGAATCCGTCCGGCATACCGCTATGGCAAAAACCGTAGGGCTCCCTGTCGGTATCGCTACCTTATTGATTTTAAATGGCCAGATTAAAACCCCGGGAGTACAAATCCCAATCCATCGGGAGGTATACGAACCGGTATTGGAAGCCCTGGAGTCATACGGTATCAGTTTCAGGGAATACGAAAAGCCCTATTTGGGGTATAATCCCGATTCGGTAGGGACCTGAGGTATCGGAATTATCTTAACTTTAGGAACAACCCATCAGGAATGAAGTCGATTGAAAAGCAGACACGGATTGACGGTATCGACAAGAAAATACTGAGATACCTCATGGAGGATGCGCGAACACCGGTTCTGGAAATAGCCAGAAATATCGGTATTTCGGGAGCGGCTATTCACCAGAGGTTGCGAAAACTCGAAAAATCGGGCTTATTGACCGGGTCCCGATTTATACTGAATCCAAAGGCCCTGGGATATACCACTACGGCCTACATAGGAATATTTCTGGATAAAGCCATGAGCAACCCCTATGCCGTGCAACAGTTAAAAAAAATACCCGAAGTCCTGGAATGCCATTACACCACCGGAAACTGGTCCATTCTGATCAAGATCCTCTGCCGGGATAATGAACATCTGATGCAGCTTTTAAACAAAAAAATCCAGCAAATTGAAGGAGTTTCCCGAACAGAAACCTTCATTTCGCTGGATCAGTCAATCGATCGCCAGATCCAGATCTGACAATATTTTCATTAATCCCTGCCCCCAAATATCTGTAAGCCCCAGTAAACCAAATTGGCCAGGGCTCCGATAGCAGCCACCAGATAAGTGCGTGCCGCCCACTTCAAAGCATCTTCTGCCCCCCCGTATTCCTGAGGGGTAACTGTCCCGGTTCGCTTTAACCAGGCCAGCGCCCGGTTGCTCGCGTCGTACTCCACCGGAAGGGTAATAAAACTAAATAAGGTTGCCAGCCCCATCATCACCAGGCCGGCAACAGCAATCCAGTAACCCATTCCCGCACCCGCAGCGGCACCAAGAACAAGGCCTCCAAAAACGAGCCAGGTAGACATCCCGGAGGTTACACTCACAACAGGAACCAATTTTGACCGCAAGTTCAGCCATTCATAGGACTTGGCGTGTTGCACGGCATGGCCACATTCATGGGCGGCAACAGCGGCCGCAGCCGCATTGCGCTGATTGTATACCCCTTCACTGAGGTTAACCGTTTTGTTCTTCGGATTGTAATGATCTGTGAGCATTCCCGGGGTGCTAATCACCTTGACATCCCGGATTCCGTTATCCGCGAGCATTTTCTCCGCGATTTCAGCGCCGCTCATTCCATTTTGCAAATGCACTTTGGAATAGTGCCGGAACTTGCTTTTTAAACGAGAACTAACCCACCAGCTCACCAGCGCAATCCCTCCTATTAAAATATAGTATCCTGTCATACCCATAACTTCAGTTTTGAATTCTTAAAAATACCAAATTCCGAAGTAAAAACCCCAAATAGACCCCCAAACCATCTTATCCCATGTTTTTGGAAATATTTTGAGTAGCCGGAGTATGGATCTTCAGGGTTCTTAAAGTGTTTCAGGCAGGAATCCCTTTAAGGGGGCCAAAAGTATCCAGGATTTCTTCGTAAACCACCTCTCCCTGTACTATATTCAACCCCTTTTCCAAAGCTACATCCTCTGAACAGGCCTTTTCCCAGCCTTTATCGGCCAGGCGCAGCACATAGGGAAGTGTCACATTAGTCAGGGCAAGTGTGGATGTATAGGGCACAGCTCCCGGCATATTTGCTACACAGTAATGAACCACATCATCGA
>NZ_JBAVZJ010000635.1:0-10955 GCF_049588695.1 Robiginitalea sp. | reverse complement strand
CGCACGGGTATTTGCCACCTCATCCGGCGCCTACTGCCATTTCGGAGATTTTCGAGGCAGACCTCGGAAAAACCCTACTCTACGGGATCCTGATTGCCATTCCGGCCATTGCGGTAGCCGGGCCTTTTCTCTCCCGGTTTTTTAAAAAAATACCCGCCAGCCCCCTTAAGGAATTCGTAAACCCAAGGGTTCTCTCAGAAGCTGAAATGCCGGGTATCCGTGTGAGCATTTTTACAGCACTCCTACCCGTACTACTTATCGGGCTGGCCGCCTTGTCCGAATTGCTTTTGCCCGAAGACCTCTGGATTACCGAAGCCATACAATTTATTGGAAACCCGGTCATTGCGATGCTTCTTTCCGTGTTAGTGGCCATCTATACCCTTGGGCTGGCACGGGGTAAAACGATGAAGGAAGTGATGACTTCTGTGGGAAACTCAGTTTCGGGGATCACTATGGTCTTATTGATTATTGCCGGGGCGGGGGCCTTAAAAGAAGTGCTGATCCAAAGTGGGGTGAGCCAGTATATCGGAGATTTATTGTCCCAATCCAGCGTTTCACCCCTAATTTTGGCCTGGGGGATTGCGACTGTGATCCGGGTATGCGTGGGGTCGGCAACAGTTGCCGGACTTACAGCCGCCGGCATCGTCCTGCCCCTTATAGGCACCTCAGGTGTTGCCCCGGAACTGATGGTTCTGGCCATCGGTTCGGGCAGTCTGATGCTCTCTCATGTAAACGACAGCGGATTTTGGCTTTTTAAGGAATATTTTAACCTCTCAGTTGCAGATACTCTTAGAACCTGGACCGTCATGGAGACTACCGTGGGGATCATGGGGTTGATTGGGGTTCTCGTGCTGGACGCATTCATTTAAATTGGAAACTATGAAAAACAACACTCCTGAACAACGATTGCTATCCCTAGGGCTTGATCTTCCGCCGGCACCGCCCCCGGCAGGACTTTACAAACCCGTGCGGGTATCTGAAGGGTACCTCTATATTTCTGGCCAGGCGCCCATGCAAGCTGACGGCTCCTACATCTGTGGCCGAGCGGGAATTGACATGGACAGGGAGGATGCCAAAGCAGCTGCCCGTCAGGTAGGTCTCACCATGTTGGCTACCATAAAAACACATTTTGGATCACTGGATACCCTGGATTACCTGGTCAAAACACTGGGTATGGTAAACGGCAGTTCGGATTTTCATGACTACCCCTATGTAATTAATGGCTTCAGCGAGCTGATGGCCGAGGTATTCGGTACTGAAAAAGGGGTGGGTGCCCGGTCTGCAGTGGGTATGTTTTTACCTGGAAATGTAGCGGTGGAGATAGAATCCATATTTAAAATTAAGGATTGAAAGGCCTAATTTCAACCTATAGGAAATGGATGTAAAACAGCACAGGCCCTGGTTTACCGTTGCGGATGAAGGGAAAACAGACTCCCCGGCTTTACTGGTGTATCCCGGGCGGATTGCCCAGAATATCCGGGAAATGTTGGCGATTGCCGGAAATCCGGACCGACTAAGGCCCCACGTTAAAACCCACAAAATGGTGGAGGTTATTCGGATGCAGCAGGAAGTGGGCATCCGGAAATTTAAATGTGCCACCCTTGCCGAAGCTGAATTGCTCGCACAATGTGCCGCAGAGGATGTGCTGGTCGCCTATCCCCTTACCGGCCCCGGGCCTGCCAGGCTCTCGCGGTTACAAAAAAAGTATCCGGCCACGCGGTTTTCATGTCTCGTCGATAATCCAAAAACCCTGAAGGTTCTAGAGGAAACGGTCAGGGCTGAGGGAATCCGGATAGGGGTGTTTATGGATTTGAATGTAGGAATGAACCGCACCGGGATTATTCCCGGCCCGGAAGCGGTGGCGCTTTACCGGAAGATGGATTCAGCCGAAGGCCTTGATTGTCGGGGATTCCATACCTATGACGGGCATCTGAGAAACCCGGATCCCAAAATCCGGACTGCAGATTGCGACACTGCGTTTCAAAAGGTGGAAGCCTTACATGAAACCCTTTTAGCCCAGGCTATACGTGTCCCTGATATTATTGCGGGGGGATCTCCTACCTTTCCGATTCACGCCAGACGGACAGGGGTGGAACTCAGTCCCGGAACCACATTGCTTTGGGACGCCCGATACGGCTCCCAATTTCCAGAGATGCCTTTTCTCCCGGCTGCCGTGGTCTTATGTAGAGTAATAAGCAAACCGGCGCCCGGGATATGCTGCCTGGATTTGGGCCATAAGGCCGTAGCTGCAGAAATGGATTTTCCCAGGGTCCTGCTTCCACAACTCCCCGGGAGCACGCAGATAAGCCAGAGCGAGGAACATCTTGTCCTTAGGGATGATCCGAAAAACTTACCTCCGATTGGGACGGTTCTTTATGCGATTCCCATGCATATCTGCCCTACAGTAATCAAATATCCACAAGCACTTACCGTTATAGAAGGGTCCGTACGCGGCAAGTGGAATATTGCCGCAAGGGACTATCATTTACCGATCAAAGGCCCTGTTTTTTAACGTATTTACAACTTTCTTTGGCAGGGTATTTGCTAATTTTACAGTACAGAACGGTTGTATGCGAGTTTTCGGAACGATACTTATCTTTTGCTGTCTCAGTGGATCGCTGTGGGCCCAGACGGATATTCCCAACAGTCGTAAACTCAGGATTGAAGCCAATCCCGACAAGGGGGTTACCCCGAGCACGTCAACCAGCCTCGGGCTTTCATCTCCCTCTATCCTTGGGAAAACCCCGGACCTGAATCTCAGCGACGACCTGTACAAGCGACCTGTACAAATGCAGCCCGAAACCGAGCTCAAGCAAGCTGGGCACAACCTGGTACTAAAACCCAATTTATCAGAAGGGCAAAGGGGCAAATCTGAACATTTTGGGGATATGTATCTCGGGGATGTTAAAACCGCTTCCAGCTTTATCGGCATTGTCTGCAGGGATCACGAATACGTAGACGGAGATCGGGTTCGCATCTACGCCAACGGCATTGTAGTCGAGCCCAATGTGTTGTTAACCGGTGCCTTTAAAGGCATTAATGTAGAACTGGATCAGGGGTTTAACCGCCTGGAATTTGAGGCCCTGAATCAGGGGTCCTCCGGTCCGAACACAGCCCAGGTCGATGTCTACAATGAAAACGGAAAGCTTATGTTTTCAAATAAGTGGCTTCTTTCCACAGGCTCCAAAGCTTCCCTGATCGTCGTCAAGGAAGCCGAATAATCTTATTTCTTCCTTTTTCCCGGACGGTATTCTTCCTGAGCCCGGGCGCGGACATCGGCTTCGTAATAGGGAACATCTTTAAAGTCGGCATTCGCATAGCGCATGGCCTGATCATCGAAATGCGGCGATTGGGGATCCCCACTCTGTCCTCCGGCCAGAATGGATTTGGCCTTTACTTTGTCCCCAAATTCAACTACGGCGACAAAACTGTTGCCCCGGGTACCGTAAATACGTTTGGTGTTGTTGTGATAACGAGCCCCATATGCTGCCAGGGCGCCCCACCTGCCCGAGGCAAACCCAATGGGGATACTCGGCTTGGAATCGTCAAAAGCCTGGCGAATGTCGCCATTGATGCGCTGGTACCGGTTGACTTCGCCCCAGGGGAGTTCCCAGGTCCCGAAATCTGAAGTCAGATTATCGAGCACTTCGGAAAAAACAGAAAGACGTTCGGCATCCTCAGACTCAGATCCGAGGTACTGCATACGCTGCATATCGCTCAGACCCCCGGGATACTTACCTGTTCGTCCATATAGCGTGCCGTAAAAGTGCGACAGGGTCATGGCGACAGAAGCCTCAGAAGTCCTGAAATCCCACTTGCGTAAAACAGCAATCGGCCCGCCGAGTTTGGGATCGGGGTCCGGTTGCCGATCATAGGCCTCCACCAGACCAGGGATAAGGGCTTCAAAAGCAGGAAGTCGCGGGTCGTGGGCCAGTTCAATCAATCCATCCAGGGTAATACCCGAGGCCTCTTGAAGTAAATCAATCGCGTGAATCCCCCGGAAATTTTCACGGTCTGCCGACATATACTTGGGGTAATCTCCCCGCTTCGGGCTAAACTCTGAAGCCGATGTATAGGGGGTTGAATTGCAGTTCTGAATCCATCCGTTGGGCGGATTCACCACCAGAATACTCTCGTCTACCGAATGCAACCCCTGCCAGTCAGTACCCGGATCACTACCATCGACGGGTCTGTTGAAATCAATAAGGGTATCCCGTTTCGGAATAAAATTTCCATGAAAATAAGCGATGGTACCATCGGAATCGGCATAGACCGTGTTGTTCGACGAATTCGTACGAATGTCCATCATCTGCCGAAAACCATCGTAAGATTCCTGTTTGGTGCGGATAAAAGATTGCTCCAATGCCCGTACCGGATCCCACATCATAGCTGTGGCCACGGGTTTACCTTCAAATTCATGGGTGATGGGCCCATGATGTGTATGATAGGCCGGAAATGTCCGCTCCAACAGACTGTCTCCCGAGGTATAGGAAAGTGTAATCTCAGAGGTGCGCAAGGGTCTGAGTTCTTCCCCGTAACGGTACACCGGGGTTCCTTCTACTTCAGTTACCGTTTCCACAAATTCGTCCAAAACGTCCGTATAGGTGGAGGTATGCATCCAGCCGGTTTTCTCATTAAAACCCTGATAGACAAAAAACTGCCCCCAGGTAACAGCCCCATAGGCATTTAACCCCTCTTCGCTAACCACGTGTACCTCACCCCGGAAATAAAAAGAGGTATGTGGATTGATGAGCAGCATAGCATTCCCGGTGGCTGTAAGCTCACCAGAAAGCGCAATCCCATTGGATCCCCGTGGTTCCAGTTCGGCCTCTTTTTTCTTAAGTTCCATAGCTTCTGCTTCCGGGAATTCAATCCCCTTCTCGTAATACGCCTCGAGTTTACGCGTACTGATCCTTTCTATATCCCCTCCGATAGAGCCTTCACTAAAATACATGGGCATCCAGGGCTCGAAACGGGTCAGTAGTTTAGGGGTAACCTCCGGATGGGTATGCAGGTAGTAATTGATCCCGTCAGCAAAGGCATCGCATAATTCCTTTAACCAGTCAGGGCTGCTCTCGTAAGCCGCTATGGCCTCTGAACGCGTCATAAAAAGGCGGGCCCTTAAATCACTGTACAGGGCTTCCTCCCCCTCCAGCTCAGCGAGACGGCCGATAGCCCATATATAATTTTGCTCCACCCGATTAAAGTCATCCTCGCATTGTGCGTACAGCAAACCAAAAACAGCGTCGGCATCCGTTTTTCCATAGATATGGGGAACGCCGAAATCATCGCGGATTACCGTGACGCGCGCCGCCTGTTCTTCCCAGGCCTCGACTTCTGTGTTTTGTTTTGTTTCTCCACAACCCAGGAGCAGGGTCAATAACAGGGGTAGGTAAAGGAATCTCATCTGTGTGTTTTTAGCGTGCGGAGAGGAAGATACCCAAAAAAACCAAAAATAAACCTAACTCTCGGGAGCCAGTTCTATTTGCAGTCCATCCAGTTCAGGCTTGAGTACAATCTGGCACCCCAGGCGACTGCTTTCCTTTACATAGAAGGCCTCGGAGAGCATGGCTTCTTCTTCATCGGATTTTTCAGGAAGCTCATGGTCACTGAGCACATAACACTGGCAGGAAGCACACATGGCCATTCCCCCACAAACCCCGATGGTACCCTCAGGGGCGAGTTCATAGGCCCGGATCAATTCCATGAGGTTCATGTTCATATCCGTCGGTGCCTCAACAGTATGGTCCTCACCTTCCCGGTCTTTAATTCGAATTTGGATGTCACTCATGAAAAAACACGGATTTGTTTAATCGATTGCCTTTACAACGGCCTTGGGCGCTTCTTTCTTGCTCCCGTCAAACCCGGTAACACCTCCCACGGTGGTGTATTTCATGACATAACGCTTATTGGGGTGTATGCGTTGATAGGCACTTTGGCACATCAGGGTGGCCTCGTGGAATCCGCAAAGGATAAGCTTGAGTTTTCCCGGATACGTATTTACATCTCCTATGGCGTAAATGCCGGGAATATTTGTCTGGTAGTCCAGGGTATTGTCCACCTTTATCGCATTCTTTTCAATTTCCAGGCCCCAATTGGCGATGGGACCCAGTTTGGGCGAAAGTCCGAATAGGGGAATAAACGCATCGATTTCCACAAGGATATCCTCCTGTGGATCTGAATTACGGCGAACCAGCACTCCATCCAGGGAGTCCTTACCCTGCAATTGAACCACTTCTGCCGGGGTAATCAGGCGAATTTTATCCAGGTTTTTAAGCTCCTGAACCTTCTCAACAGAATCCAGCGCTCCCCTGAATTCATTACGCCGGTGCACCAGGGTAACCTCCTTTGCAAGATCAGCGAGAAAAATACTCCAATCCAGGGCGGAGTCTCCGCCCCCTGCTATCAGTACCCGCTTATCCCGATACACTTCAGGATCCCTGACCATATACGCCACCCCTTTATCTTCATATTTTTCCAGGGAATCCAGTTGGGGTTTCCGGGGTTCAAAACTCCCGAGTCCCCCGGCAATAGCGACAATGGGTGCATGGTGCTGCACGCCCTCATTTGTGGTCACCACAAAAGTTCCGTCCTCCAATTTCTCTATCTGTTCCGCTCGCTGACCCAATGTGAATCCGGGCTGAAAGGGTTTGATCTGTTCCATGAGGTTATCCACCAGGTCTCCGGCCATAACCTCCGGAAAGCCCGGGATATCGTAAATCGGCTTTTTGGGATAGAGTTCCGCCAACTGACCTCCAGCCTGTGGCAGGGCATCAATCAAGTGGCACTTGAGTTGTAACAACCCGGCTTCAAAAACGGCAAAAAGCCCTGTAGGGCCAGCTCCAATGATGAGTATGTCTGTCTTAATCATTCAAAATAACTTAGCGTATTTCTAAAAAAAGGGGGGATAAGTGCGTTACCTCATGTGGCCAGATTCACTACTTCTTCAATCTGAGGCGCGTGTTTTTTAATGGTCATTTCCACCCCACTCTTCAGGGTCATCTGATTTACGGAGCACCCTACGCAATTTCCTTCCAGACGGACCTTTACGAGTTTGTCATCCTCTATATCAACCAGGGTAATATCACCCCCGTCATTTCGAAGAAAAGGACGGATCTCCTCCAGCGCTTCCTCTACTTTCAGTTTCAATTCTTCAGAAGTCATACTCATTTCTTTTTAACAGCATCACAACCTGCCATTGTAGTTATCTTGATCGCCTCGGTAGGTGGCAGATTCGTGTTCCTCAATACGAGCTGACTTACCATTTTCTGTGTGGCCTCCTCAAAGGACAGAGCGGACGGTGTTCCTTCCTGAAGCGCCGCGGGCCTGCCCACATCAGCGGCTTCACGGATACCCTGGACTAATGGGATTTCACCAAGGAAAGGAATTTCCATATCCGTGGCCAAATTACGGGCACCGTGTTGTCCAAAGATATAGTATTTATTATCCGGCAGTTCGTCCGGTGTAAAGTAGGCCATATTTTCAAGGATTCCCAGTACGGGGACGTCAATCGCCTCCTGCTGGAACATCGCCACTCCTTTTCGGGCATCAGCCAGGGCGATCTGCTGGGGCGTACTGACTACTACGGCCCCGGTCACCGGGAGTGCCTGCATAATACTCAAGTGGATGTCACCGGTTCCAGGAGGAAGGTCTACCAGTAAAAAATCAAGCTGTCCCCAATTGGCATCAAAAATCATCTGGTTTAAGGCTTTTGAGGCCATGGGTCCCCTCCAGATCACGGCCTGATCCGGTTGGGTAAAGAAGCCGATGGACAGCATTTTTACACCGTAATTCTCAACCGGACGCATCCTCGACTTTCCGTCTATTTGGACAGCAATGGGTTTTTCTTCGGCCACGTCGAACATTATGGGAATGGAAGGCCCGTAAATATCAGCATCCAGGAGGCCCACATCAAACCCCATTTTCGCCAGGGTGACAGCCAGGTTAGCCGTTACAGTAGATTTCCCTACACCGCCTTTACCACTGGCGACGGCTATAATATTCCGGATTCCCGGAATCGTCTTGCCCTTAATAGGTGCGACTCTGGGCGGGGTAGCGGCTTCTACGGTGACGTTGACCGTTATCTTTGCTTTAGCATATACTTCTTTATGAATCGCCTGCAGGATACTGACTTCGGTTTTCTTTCGGGCCTGGAGGCTTGGGTTTTTTATAGTAATATCCACTACAACCTCATCCCCGAAAACCTGCACATTACGCACAGCCCCGGTCGCCACCATATTACCCCCCTCTCCCGGAACGGTAATCGTCTCCAGAGCGCGGAACACCTCTTTTTTATCCAGTGAAACCCCCATTTTATAAGACTTTGAAATTACCCTGCAAAGATAGGGCTTGGATTCGAATATTTAAAGGAAGTACGGCCCGGGGCAGGTTCTTATTTTCTTTTTGGAAACACCTTACATATCAGGAGTTTGAGTCCAGTAAAACGGCCGGATCCCAGAAGCACTCCCTAAAACCGACGATCTGATCGTCAAGCACTACAATTCCTTCGTTTTCAAGAAGTTGTTGCATGAGCGTGGTGCCTGGAAAATGGTGCTTTCCGGTTAATACACCATTGCGGTTTACCACCCGGTGTGCGGGGATGTCATCCATATTATGGGCATTGTTCATGGCCCACCCTACCATCCGCGCACTCCCGCCTGTTCCGAGGTAGCGGGCGATGGCTCCATAAGACGTTACACGGCCATAAGGGATCTGGCGAACCACAGCGTAGACGCGTTCGAAAAATCCTTTTTCTTCTTCATTCATATCCATCAGGTGTAATAGATCCGTATCAGGGTAATGACCAGCAAAATCAGCATAAGCAGGCTGAGGACGTAATTTGAATTCCTGGAGAATGCACTATTTCGCGCTTCGAGTTTGTTGAAGTAGACGGTGTAGAGGTAGAGCATCGTAAAAGATCCGCAGCCCGCGGCAAAGACAAAAATAGCGATGTCCCAGAAGGCGAACTGAATCCATCCGGAACTGTTCCACATGACATTAAGGGCACTGTAGTACGGAATGGTCAGAAAATTAAGCGCTGCCAACAGGACGCCCTTAAAAAAACTGTTTTTCTTGCTAATAGGGGTTAGGGTGAGCGGTTTTTCTTTATTCTTTTTTGCCTTGAGAAAAAAGAAAAGCGCAAAAAAGGCAAAAACAATCAGGGCTGCCTTCTGTAAGCTCACTATAACCTCGGGGTTCCTGTACAGGAATTTCGAAATTAAAACCCCTATATAAGCCTGCAACATTATGGTAAGCGACACTCCTATACAAAACACAATCCCGGCCGTCTTCCCTTTTTCCACACTGGTTTTCGCCGCGTTCATATTGAGCAGCCCCGGAAATACCGTTGCCATGAATGCTGCGGAAAAAGTAGCGAAGAAGAGTGTAAGCAGGTGCGTCATGGTGTGGCGAAACTGAAGGACAGATAGGTTATGGGTTTATCGTCTTCCAGAAACATTTTTTCGTAAAAAGTCTGAGTTTCCAGGACTTCCTCAGGGGCGCCCCCATTGTGGTAAATATCGTGATTGGAATAGGTTACCGGAATCCGGGAGGCATGAAGGATTCCGAGGGTATATCCGTGCATGAATTCACTGTCGGTTTTGAGGTGCACCACGCCACCGGGTGCCAGGATACTTCTGTATTTCTCCAGAAACTCCAAATTGGTCAACCGGTGTTTGGTCCGTTTGTATTTGATTTGAGGATCCGGGAATGTAATCCAGATTTCATGGACTTCTCCGGGGCCAAATAACAGGTCGATCAGTTCAATTTGTGAACGCAGGAAACAGACATTGGCCCGTTCCACTTCCAAAGCTGCTTTAGCCCCGCTCCAGATCCGGGCTCCTTTGATATCTACCCCGATATAATTTTTCCCCGGATTCTTCCCGGAAAGCGCCAGGGTGTATTCTCCCTTCCCACACCCCAGTTCCAGGACAATCGGGTTGGAGTTGCCGAAAAAGGTCGCCCAACGGTTCCGAAGCGCAAACTCCCCCTTGAGAACCTCATCCCGCTGCGGCTGAATGACATTTTTAAAGGAGGCATTATCCCGAAAACGCTTTAATTTATTCTTGGAACCCATAACAGTTGTAAATCACTGATTACAAAACTACTAAAATAGGTTGTCCCAGGGCTCAGGAGGTTACAGCTTCCGCTGCCTTTTCAAGGGTAAATGAGAATTCAGACCCTACATCTACGACGCTTTCGACGTAGATTTTCTCATTATGTGCCTCGATGATGTGTTTGACAATAGCCAGTCCGAGCCCGGAACCCCCTTCCCGCCGACTCCCGCTTTGATCTATGCGATAGAAACGCTCGAAGAGGCGGGTGAGGTGCTGCTCTTCTATCCCTTCCCCGTTGTCCGTAACCCGAACGATAACCTTGTTCTTAATTAGGTTTTCCACACTGACTTCCGTCGTACCATCTTCGTGTCCGTACTTAATGGAATTAACCAGTAAATTCGTCAGTACCTGCTGAATCCTCTCTTTATCCCCTTTCACGTAAATGGGCTGATCGTAGGCCATATCGAAGACCAGTGAAATTCGTTTTTTCGAGGCCTTCATCTCCAGGAGGTCAAATACGCTTTGGATAAGTTCGATGATATCAAAACGTTCGATTTCCAGGTGGAGTTCCCCGATTTCCAGCTTCGAAATCAGATCGAGATCCTTTATGATGTAAATGAGTCGCTCCACTCCCTTGGCTGCGCGCTGCAGGTATTTTTTTCGGACTTTCTTATCCTCCAAAGCCCCGTCGAGGAGTGTATGGATATAACCCTGAACAGTAAAAAGAGGGGTCTTAAGTTCATGAGACACATTACCCAGAAATTCCTTCCGATATTCCTCCCGGATTTTTAAAGTATCGATTTCGACCTTTTTATCCTTCGCAAATTTTTCGATTTCCGAGGTTAGGGTTTTCATATAGGTGGTGATCGGGCCGGAGGCAATAGAAGTGGACTCCAGACG
>NZ_JBAVZJ010000634.1:0-2396 GCF_049588695.1 Robiginitalea sp. | reverse complement strand
GAGCTTACCCGCCTGAGTGTTGGTCAGAGGTCCGATCTCGGGGTCGAGTTCGAGAGCCCGCATCTGGTCTGTAATGAAATCGGTAACGACTCCCTGCTCGTGAAGTTCCTTGGAGGTCCATTCATATCTCTTCAAAGTCGGATCAGCGGCCCGGGTTCCGGCAAGCGATAGGGTTTGCCCCAGCCCTTTAGAGGACTCCAGGAGTAATTCAGGGGTTGCGCCCATCCAGGTTCCTACACCGGGGTGGTGAAATAAATAGGTAAAAGCAGTGGGATAGGACTGCATCATTCCGTGTGCCGTATTAAACAGGTCGGAAGTCATTGGGATGGAAAACCTCCTGCTGACCACTACCTTTTCAAGCGAATCTGCTTCGATGCTCTTTTTTGCCGCTGTTACCAGGTCTAAATGAATTTCCCGTCCCACGGGATTTCGAACGGGATCCTTGTGTCGGATTGGGTCTTTTGCGGGTTTGTACTTACACTGATAAAAGGCGTCAGGTTTGAGGAATACCAGGGGTGCATCACCCTGGTTGTGATCGAAAGGAGCCATCACAAATCCGGGACGTTCAAAATCCAGAGTACTGTGCAGGCTCTTATCGGATTGAAGCAAAGCGTTTATCTGCTGAGCCCAGGGTTTTTTATACAAGACAAAGGGAAGATTTCTGCCATAGTGATCCCGCAGCAATCCAAACAGGGCTTTTCGTTTTTTCTTATTTGGCAATGGCAATTGTGGTGAGTTTGCACATGGAAATTAACTCGTCAGCTTCGTTGGCAACGCGAATTTGCCAAAGTTGAGTCGTCCGTCCCTTATGGAGGAGAGAAGCCGTCGCATACACGTACCCTTCCCGGATACTTTTTACATGATTCGCTGCAATTTCAATACCCCGGACGGAGACTTTTGCAGCATCGAGAAAAACGAAGGAGGCCGCACTGGCCACACTTTCTGCAAGAGCTACAGTAGCTCCCCCGTGCAGAATACCATCGGGTTGATAAACTTTAGGGACGACCGGCATTCGGGCCACCAGGAAATTTTCACCTACGTCTGTATACTCGATATCCAGCGTCTCCATAAGTGTATTCTTACGAACGGAATTGCAGACTTGTAGTATTTTTTCTTTGTATTCCTGCATGCTTTGGTCATTTTTGTAAAGGTAATCATTCCATAAAAACCATGTCGGCAAAGCCCCCTCCCTCCTCTGAAGAAAAATTCCTGACCATTCAGACTACCCATCCGTATGAAACGCTTAATTCATGGACCCCGGACACCAAACAGGTATGGGTGGTTTTTCATGGAATCGGATACCTTTCGAGGTACTTTTTACGGCATTTTCAGCACCTGGATCCCAAAGAGAATTACATCATTGCCCCACAAGCACCTGCCTTGTACTATCTGGATGAGACCTATACCCATATAGGTGCCAGCTGGCTGACGCGGGAAAATACAGTCCTTTATATGGATAACCTCCTGCACCTGCTCGACCAATTGTGGAGAACCGAAGAACTCCAGAAGGCCCCATCTCTGGTCCTTATGGGGTATTCACAGGGCGTGTCTGTTCTGTGCCGGTGGATTGCTGCGCGAAAATTAAAATGTGAAAGGTTGTTGCTTTATGCGGGTCGTGTACCCGAAGAACTAAGGGCGGAGGACTTCGCCCACCTGCCTGCGGAAACCGGAGTAGACTTTTTCTTAGGAGACAGGGATCCTTTTGTGACGCCCGAGATGCGCGAGGGAATGAGGGACCGAATGAAACTACTCTTTGGGAGCCGCTTGAAAATCAATGAATTTTCAGGTGGGCATACATTGGTCAATACGCTGATAACCGCATAAATAAAAGACAAGGAAAGGGGGTTTATTATCCGATATCCCGGGCTGTTGAAAACAATAATCCAGAGGGTAATTCCCGATAATTTATCAGCGGTTATTGTTTGGGAAGACTGTCTGCCTCCTGCTCCATCAGGGGCTGATAATAGGCAATTTTCCGAGTCGTATACGAATTTTGAGGGGTTACAATTTTCTTTATCCAGTTCGCAGGAGTTCGCCCGTCTGTCTGATAGATAAACTCTTTTTGACTCACCCGATTCGCTTTGGGCTTCCCGGATTCCACCCCATAGTAAGTTGTTGTTTCCCGAGACATCAAACCCGCTTCATTGTAGGAAAATTTATGCTGGTTTACCATCTGAAATTCTTCCTTTGAAGGGTCAAATGTATAATTGGATACCTCCACAGTCCGGTTTAACGTATCCCGAATCTCTTCAACAGCCTTTTGAGGGGTGCCCTGAAAATAATCCTTCCGCAGTTCTACCTGATGGTTGGCCCCTGAAACCTCTTTCCGGGAAGTCCTGATAGTCTTTATCAATTGTCCGTTCAACAGATATTCAGAGGTGGACTCTCCTTTATAC
>NZ_JBAVZJ010000633.1:0-5898 GCF_049588695.1 Robiginitalea sp. | reverse complement strand
GGCCCATTCCCACCCTCTCCTATGAAGAGGCCATGGAACTCTCACATTTCGGGGCAAAAGTACTTTACCCCCCCACCATACGCCCTGCACTGCAGGCGAACATCCCCATCCTGATAAGAAACACCTTCAAACCCGAAGAGCGCGGTACCCGGATTGAAGTAGATGGCAATCCCCACGGGCGCACGGTACGGGGAATCAGTTACGTGCCCGGTATTGCTTTGCTCTCCCTGGAAGGTCCGGGGATGATCGGAATTCCGGGTATCAGCCACCGTTTTTTTGAAGTCCTTTGGCAAAAGGAAATCAATGTTGTCTTTATTACCCAGGCATCTTCAGAACATTCTATTTGTGTGGGAATCCGGGAAAGCCAGGCATCCATGGCCTCAGAAGCAGTGAACCAGGCCTTTGAACGGGAAATTGAAAAAGGGGGGATCACCCCGGTTCGGGTAGAGACCGACCTTTCCATCGTCGCCCTGGTGGGAGACCGAATGAAACAGCATCAGGGCCTTAGTGGCAGGATGTTCAGCACCCTGGGGCGTAACAATGTCAATATCAGGGCCATTGCACAAGGCGCCTCCGAGCGAAATATTTCAGTCGTCATCGGCAGCAGCGATGTCAAAAAAGCGTTAAACACCCTGCACGAGGCCTTTTTTGAAGAACAGGTAAAGCAGTTGAACCTTTTTGTCATGGGGGTCGGCAATGTCGGTTCCCGCCTGCTGAACCAGATTCGGGAACAGCAAAAAGTGCTGAAAAAAGACTACCGCCTCCTTATACGGGTAGTCGGTATTTCCAATTCCCGTAAAATGGTATATCGGGAAAAAGGGATCCCGCTCGATCAGTGGGCCTCCGTCTTAGAAGAAGGGGTGCCCGCAAGCCCAAAAGGGTATTTTGACATGGTGCGCAAGGCAAACCTGAGAAACTCCATCTTTATCGACAATACGGCCAGCGCTGAAATATCTGGATGGTATGCCGCTTACCTCAAAGAGAGCGTGGCCGTGGTCACCTGTAATAAAATTGCCTGTTCGGATCGCTATTCCCAATATCTGGAGTTGAAGCACCTGGCGCGCACCTATACGGCCCCCTTTCTTTTTGAGACCAATGTCGGGGCGGGTCTCCCGGTGATCGACACTTTAAAGAACCTGGTACTTTCGGGAGACCGCATTCACAAGATACAGGCTGTTTTATCGGGGAGTTTAAACTTTATTTGGAACACCTACGACGGGACAGACCGTTTTGCCGATGTTGTTCGCGTCGCCCAAAAGGAAGGTTTTACAGAGCCGGATCCGAGAATCGACTTAAGCGGTATAGACGTTATGCGTAAAATCCTGATCCTGGCCCGGGAAAGTGGTTTTGCCCTGGAGTTAGATGACATCGAAAACCACTCTTTCCTGCCGGATGCCGCCCAGAACACCGCAGATACAGAAGCGATTTACAAGACCCTGGAGGAGGGGGAACCCCATTTTGAAAGGCTTTACAAGGCGGCTGATAAAGATGGAAAACGCCTGAAATACGTAGCAGAATTCAATATAGATTCTGCCATGGTAAAACTCGAGGCGATACCCCAGGGACACGATTTTTTTAACCTTAGGGGAAGCGATAATATTGTGTTGTTTTACACTGACCGGTACCCGGAACAACCTTTGATGATCAAAGGGGCCGGAGCAGGGGCAGATGTGACTGCCTCAGGGTTATTTGCAGATATCATCCGGGCCGGCAATTTCTAAAACCACCCGGAACAAAACAATTTATGGAATCTTCAAGCATTGCGATTTTTGCTCCGGCGACCATAGCCAACCTCTCCTGTGGCTTTGATGTACTGGGCCTTGCCCTTGAAGGGATCGGCGACCGGATGACAGTAGGCCTTACCCAGGAGCCGGGCGTACAGATAACAAGGATCACGGGGGCGAACCTGCCTATGGAGGCCGAAAAAAACGTCGCCGGGGTGGCGGCCATTGCCCTGCTTCAAGCTTCTGATTTTCAGGGCGGGGTGGTCATAGAAATTGAAAAGCAAATCCTCCCGGGCAGCGGAATCGGCAGTAGTGCCGCCAGCGCAGCCGGGGCCGTCTGGGCAGTAAACAAATTGTTGGGCGAGCCCTTTTCCCCAAAGCGCCTTGTGGGGTTTGCAGCCCTGGGGGAAGCCCTTGCCAGTGGCGCGCCCCATGCCGATAATGTGGCTCCCGCCCTCTATGGGGGAATCACCCTGATCCGCAGTTACGATCCCCTGGATATCGCACGCATCCACTGCCCTCCCCTCCTCTACGCCACCCTGTTACATCCTCAGATCGAATTAAAGACTTCGGATTCCCGAAGTATCCTCAAACGAACCATCACCCTGGAAAAGGGTATACGGCAATGGGGCAATGTGGGTGGCCTGGTAACGGGCCTCTTCACAGAAGACTACGGCCTGATCAGCCGGTCTCTGGAAGATGGCATAATTGAACCCCTGCGCTCCCTGCTGATCCCTGGATTTGAGGACTTGCGGGAGGCAGCCCTTAAGGCAGGTGCCCTTGGCTTTGGGATCTCCGGATCCGGACCTTCGGTCTTTGCCCTGAGCCGGGGAAAGGAAACCGCCTTGCATACCGAACAAAGCCTAATCTCATATTATAGTTCCCTGGGCATTCCTTTTAAAACGTACACCTCAGCGATAAACAAAAAAGGCGTTCGCCTGTGGGATGAACAGACAGATATTCTCATATAAGCCTACCCAGCCATGATGTATTACAGCCTGCAACGACAAGCGCCCGAGGTTTCTTTTAAAGAGGCTGCCCTCCGAGGGATTGCCCCGGATCGGGGACTCTATTTTCCTAAGGAGATCCCGCGATTTTCCTCAAAATTCTGGGGGGAATTACCCAATAAGGACTTCCTGGAAAGCGCGGTGCAGCTCATGCAGGCCTTTACGGGAGAATCCATTCCGCTCCCTGAGCTAAAAGCCATTCTTGAAAAAACGCTGAGTTTTGAGTTCCCCCTGCTTCCCCTGGAGTATTCGATTTCAGTTTTGGAACTCTTTCACGGGCCTACTATGGCCTTTAAGGATGTGGGGGCCACCTTTATGGCGGGGTGTCTCGGTTATTTCTCCGGGCAGACCGACCTGAAAACAGTGGTGCTGGTCGCTACCAGCGGGGACACAGGGGGCGCCGTGGCCCGTGGGTTTTTAAATGTACCCGGCGTGGAAGTTGTCATCCTCTACCCCAAAGATAAGGTTAGCGATATTCAGGAAAGGCAATTGACCACCCTTGGGGCCAATATCAGGGCTTTACGCGTACAGGGGACCTTTGACGACTGCCAGGCCCTTGTGAAGCGGGCTTTTCAGGATCCCGTCCTCTTTGAAAACCAGGCCCTGACCTCCGCCAACAGCATAAATGTAGCCCGGTGGCTGCCGCAGATGTTGTACTACCTAAGCGCCATACGGCAGCTTCCCCCTGAGGCCGCCCCTCCGGTTTTTTCAGTACCCAGCGGCAACTTCGGCAATCTCTGTGCCGGCCTGCTGGCATCTCAAATGGGCATGCCCGCTGCACATTTTATAGCCGCTACAAACCCCAACGATACCATTCCGAGATATATGGAATCCCGGAATTACGATCCCAAACCTGCGGTCCCCACCCTGTCCAACGCCATGGATGTGGCGGACCCGAGTAATTTTGTCCGGATCCGGGAACTTTTTAAAAACGATTTTCCAAAACTGGCGGCCAAGCTTTCCGCGTATTCCTATACCGATAAGCAGACGCTTGAGGCTATTCAAACCTTATTCCAATTTTACGGGTATATCGCCGACCCCCATGGAGCTGTGGGGTACCTTGGCCTTGTAAAATACCTGGAAGACCATCCAGGCCACACGGGGATCTTTCTGGAAACGGCTCATCCCATCAAATTCAGGGAGACCGTTGAAACTTGCCTGGATCGGGAACTGGAACTCCCTTTGCAAATCCGCGGACTTTTGGATCGGGAAAAGGTTTTTTCAGACATCAGCACCTATGAGGAATTGAGGGAAGCCCTGCGTTAAACCCGAATTTTACTCCCGGATTCTTCCAACTATTTTCAATACTTTTACATCCATCTAAAGCCTGGATCTTATGAAAGAAATTGCCCTTTCTGCTACCCACAAAACCCTTGGAGCTAAAATGGTTCCTTTTGCCGGATACAATATGCCTGTTTCCTACGAAGGCGTGACGGTGGAACACCAGACGGTACGCGAGGGCGTCGGGGTATTTGACGTCTCCCATATGGGGGAATTTCTTATCGAAGGACCCAGGGCCCTGGAACTGATTCAAAAGGTGACGTCAAACGATGCTTCCAAACTCGAAGTCGGGCGTGCCCAATACAGCTGCCTGCCCAATGAAACCGGTGGGGTTGTGGACGACCTGATCGTGTACCAGGTAAAACCGGAAACGTATCTTTTGGTAGTGAACGCGTCGAACATCGAGAAGGACTGGGCGCATATTTCCAAATACAATGAAGGAATCGGGGCCGAGATGCGAAACCTCTCTGAGGCCTATTCCCTTTTGGCTATACAGGGTCCCAAAGCCGCTGAAGCTATGCAATCCCTCTCCTCTGTTGACCTTGCGGGCATTCCTTTCTACCATTTTGTAGTGGGCGATTTTGCGGACATTCCGCACGTTATTATTTCGGCCACGGGCTATACGGGTTCAGGCGGTTTTGAGATCTATTGCAAGAATGACGAGGTGCAACAGGTCTGGGACA
The DNA here is from genome assembly GCF_049588695.1 of Robiginitalea sp. Taxonomy (GTDB): domain Bacteria; phylum Bacteroidota; class Bacteroidia; order Flavobacteriales; family Flavobacteriaceae; genus Robiginitalea. Next base: position 1,203 of record NZ_JBAVZJ010000633.1, on the reverse strand, counting down.
AAGTACTGGAGGCCGGAGCTTCTTACGGGATTAAACCCATAGGCCTTGCCGCAAGGGATACCCTCCGCCTGGAGATGGGGTATTGCCTCTACGGAAATGATATCGACGATACCACCTCGCCCCTGGAAGCCGGGTTGGGCTGGATTACAAAATTCACCAAGGACTTTGTAAACAGCGAGGCCCTTAAAGCCCAGAAGGAAGCCGGGGTAACGCGTAAACTGGTCGGTTTTGAACTTGAGGATCGCGGAATCCCGAGACAGGGATACACCATCACAGACACCGAGGGCACGCCTATCGGAGTAGTCACCTCGGGTACCATGTCCCCTTCCCTGGGTAAAGGGATCGGGATGGGGTATGTCCCCGTTTCCCATACGAAGCCCGGGACCACCATCGGGATTCAAATCCGTAAAAACAACCTGCCGGCTACCGTAGTCAGACCCCCATTCTACAAAGGGTAAGCAGAAACAAACGTGGAGCAAACTGGTAAGCGAATACTGATATTGGGAGGCAGCGGTTTCCTGGGGAACGCCCTGTATAAAGAGCTCTGCAATTACTACAATACTTTTGGCACCTATTGTTCGGCCCGAAGGAGTTTTGAGGATAACGGGCAATTCTTCCGATACGACATGCGGGAAGATGATATCCACCGCCTGCTGCAGGAAGTGAAACCCGATGTGGTCATCTCAGCCCTGAGGGGTGATTTCGCAGCCCAGGTACAAGCCCATGTTCACCTTACAGAATTCATCAGCCGCAAACGGATACGACTGTTCTTTCTCTCCTCCGCCAATGTATTTGACGCCTATAGCAAATACCCCTCCTATGAGTACGATAAAACCCTCTCGGAGAGCATCTACGGCCGGCTGAAGATCCGTATTGAGAATATGTTGCTCCGGCTTCACCCCCGGAAATCTGCCATCCTGCGGCTGCCAATGGTCTTTGGGAACACCTCCCCCCGAATCAAAGAAATCAAGGAAGCCCTGCATCAGGAGCAGCCCATTGAGGTCTTTCCAAACCTGGTGATGAATGTGACCTCGGACGATAAACTGGCGCAGCAGGTACATTATATGATCAACCGGAATAAATCCGGGATTTGCCACCTGGGCTCCAAAGACCTCGTACATCACGACGATTTCATCCGGGAAATCACCACCCACCTGAGCCCCAAGCACCCCGTATTCAAAAGGGTGTACACCACCAATGAAG
>NZ_JBAVZJ010000632.1:0-1638 GCF_049588695.1 Robiginitalea sp. | reverse complement strand
CAAGCTGAGAGTACTTTCTTTAGTTTTGAACCTTGAACCTTGAACCTTGAACCTTGAACCTTGAACCTTGAACCTTGAACCTTGAACCTTGAACGTTCTTTGCTGAGACTCCCGCAAACTGCCCACTGCGACTGCCAACCGCTTACTTTCCAGAGCGGGGACTGGATTGTTTTTTTTGGGGGCCCAAGCTTTCACACAGGATTTGAAATTTTACAAGCATTGCTGGTTGACCTGTTGAAGTTTGTTTTTCCGGAGCTTTTAAACGAAGTTATTCTAGTCCAAGCTCCTTAACCCAGGTTGAGTCCTAGCCGTCTTCTTCTTTAGGGTAGTCGGCAGCATACTCCTGTCCTGGATAAATTAAGCTGATATTGCCCGTGAAAATCGGAAATCTAGTGGCTTCTTCTCATCTAATGGAAAGGCGAATATATTGGGATTAGGCAGTTCAGTGCGGACCGAATCTAGCACTTTACATTTTTAAACCACACTTTCCTGTGCAAGTGTTAGTTGAGTTATTAAATATAGCAGCAGGTTCTCTTTAAAATTGTACTTCCCGTAAAATACAGTGAGCAGAGAAGGATAATCAATTTTTCCTGGAGGGTATTTTTTTGGACACATATTCCTTTTGCATCCTTTGATATTCTTCGGTAGTTAAAACATTTTGAGAATTTGGCCAATGAATCGTAAAATCCTCGTTTTGATTGACTGTTATACTCTCTGCATAATAGCTAATCATTGTATCATGTAGCTCCAGAATTAAACCCGGTAAACCGCATACATAATCTGTTGGCCCCAGCCCTACTGGTATTTCCGGTGAATACCAGGCAGTTATGGTGATTTTTCCGACAGGTATTTCTTTCTCATAAGAAGCCTTATAGGCTGTGAAATCACCAATCTGTTTGGTTTCGTTTTCCAGGTTCCATTCCACATCCTTGATGGGGTTATCTGCCAGGATGTACTTGTCTTCGACTTCTCGAGCCAATATTTGAGCACAGGAATCTAACCTGCTGTAATAGGTAATGGAACCGGCTAGTATGATAGCGATCTTGGGACCAATTTCTTCCTCTTCCCATAATGCAGATTTGACAGGAGCGAAGATGGAAGTATCGCCACCGAATGCCAATCTCATTTTAATTTTTTTCAGGCTTTCTGCAGCGGCTTCATACATGTATAAACCTTTGTTGGGTTTAACCTTATTTTGCTCAAACATTTTCTTGAATGAATTTTCCATATCAAGTCTATAGACAACCTCACCATTGTTTATCTGTGAAATGCCTTTATAGCATGCCAGAATACATAAAACCAAAATTATACTCTTTTCGAAGCGCATATTAGGATAGTTTGTTAATAGCTCATAATAGTCCTGATAATGAACGGGGCCTCTATGTGTGGCCCATTTCAAAGATTATTTATTTATTCTAAGTTGGCAAAACTTACCCGAACCCATCAGAGTGAGTGGCGGGGTGCCTTGCCTGGAACAGCGATTGGTTATATGTGTTGTTTCCTTCAATCGGATAAATCCAAATATTTATCTAGTACCAAGTTAGTTTTTGAACCGTCAATATTGGTATACTCCAAACGGATAAAACCATATTTTTCATTGAAATACGCTTTGAGATAAGTTTTTCCTATCCTACTAAC
>NZ_JBAVZJ010000631.1:0-3565 GCF_049588695.1 Robiginitalea sp. | reverse complement strand
GTAAAATACCAAAGTACCGTCAAAGGGCCTCTTCCCTCGTTTTTGACACTCTTTTACCACACTTTCACGTAAAAATAGCTAAACTACAAACCGGAGAGTCGGTTTCTTATCCTGTCAATTCAAACCTTTTTCCCGGATAAGCTCGCATTAATTCCTTCATTTCCAACTGAAACAACACTGCAGCTGCCTCACGAACGCTCAGACGACAGTTTATTGCGATTTCATCCAGTACTTGGATACCATTTGCAGCCAGGAATTCACAAATTCGAGTTTCTTCGGGGGTCAAAGCACCCTGCCGTAGACTCCTTATCTTTTGGGTGAAATCTTGTGAATTACCTGGAGCCGCGGACCATTGAAGGGTGTCCACCAACTGCTCCGGCGAAGATAACAATTGGGCCTTATGCTTACCGATGAGCAAATTGCAACCCGTGCTGAAACGGTCGGTTGATCTTCCCGGAACGGCAAACACCTCCCTGTCATACCCAAAGGCCAGGTCGGCAGTAATAAGACTTCCGCCTTTCGGGCCGGATTCGATCACCACCGTAGCAGGGGCCACCCCTGCAATAATACGATTGCGCCGCACGAAATTCATAGGTTCTACAGGCGTTTCCAACCCGAATTCAGATAGTAGGGCCCCCTTTTGGAGAATTTCCGGAACGAATCTGGCATGCCTTGCAGGGTAAATCGTGTCCAGGCCGTGGCCGAGGCAGGAAACCGTGTCAAGACCTAATTTTAGCGCTGTCCTCTGCGCACAAATATCAATGCCGTAGGCCAGGCCACTAATGATGACAGGGTTGTAAGGCACAAGTGCCTTTATAAGCTGCTCGCACACCCGACGACCATAATCTGTCATACTGCGCGTCCCAACGACGCTCAAAAGATACCTTCCGGAAAAGGTTAGCGGTCCCTTCTGGTATAGAATTAATGGGGCATCCGGGCATTCTTTGAGCAACCCAGGATATGCCCCGTCGGATAAAGACAAGCATTGTATGCCATCCTTCAAAATCCTTCGATACTGGTTTTCAGCTTCCCTTTGGTAGGTGTGATTCAGTATCCTTTCGGCCATTACAGGCCCTACTCCGACCAACTGTACCAAATCCCGCACGGATTGGCTAAAGATATTCTGAACACCGTTAAAACACTGTACTAATCTCCGGCCATTTATAGGTCCTACCCCCGGAATCCGCTGTAGTCTAATCCATGCAACTATTTCATTGTCTGTCATTTAAAACCCATTTTATAAACAGTTGGATGTTCTGGTGTTAATAAAAGGAACCTGTTCCCTTTGTTCAAACTGCAATAAATCGCCATCTTTGTTTCAATGCAACTGGAAAAATATGTTTCATCTCTTCTGTACCGGTACCAATGCGTAGTGGTTCCCGGATTTGGGGCATTTTTGTGTCAAATTAAGTCGGCATCCCTGCAATCGGAAAGCAATACTTTTCTCCCGCCTTATAAAGAACTGTCGTTCAATGCACAGTTAGACAAGAATGACGGGCTTCTCATTTCCCATATCGCAGAGGCAGAGGGGCAGTCTTATGAAGATACCCTGGAAGGGGTGCTCGCTGCATCCAAAGCATGGAAAGCGACTCTGAAAGCTGAAAAGCGGATGGATTTTCCTGAATTGGGCGCTTTCAGGATGAACCAGGAGGGGCGCATTGCCTTTGAACCCACTACCCGGGTCAATTATCTGATGTCGTCATTTGGATTAACCCCGGTTATTGCCAATGCAGTCACACGAGAAGTGCTTAAGGAAGAGGTGCGTCAGATAGAATCGCAGATTCCTTTTACCATCACCCCTGAGTCTCGTAAAGTACGGGGCTTAAGACCGCTCTATAAATACGCCGCCGTTGTCCTCCTGGCCGTTTCTACCGCCCTAAGCGGTTATTCCCTTTACAAACAAGGCATAGAATCTACCGCCATTGTATATGAAGAAGCACAAAAAGAGGTTTCTAAAAGTATTCAGGAGGCTACATTCTTCAGTACGAATCCAGTCCTCCTGCCCTCAGTAAACCTCAGCGTGCACTCCAATACACAACGCTCGCATCATATTATCGCAGGAGCCTACCGCATTCGGGCGAATGCGGAGAAACGCATTGCCGAACTCTCTGCACGCGGGTATTCCGCCAAACACCTCGGCCAAAATAGCTACGGGCTCTATCAGGTGTCTTATGCCAGTTTTGCCGATCCTGAGGAAGCCCTTAAAGCCCTTAAAGAGATTCGGCGTGAAGATTCCCAGGACGCCTGGTTGCTTTCCACGAAGTAGAATACCCAAAACTCTAAATAACTTCTGGAGGGAAGGCGTATCTTTGCCGAAAATTTTTCCATGGAAGCGAAAAGCCCGAGCGAATCCCGGACCACTATGACTGATTTGGTTTTACCCAGTGAGACCAACCCCCTGAACAACCTTTTCGGAGGAGAATTACTCGCCCGGATGGACCGTGCGGCAAGCATTACGGCCAGGAGGCACAGTCGAAAGGTAGCTGTAACGGCTTCCGTTAACCATGTTGCCTTCAACCGGGCCATTCCACTGGGAAGCGTTGTTACCGTAGAAGCCAGTATTTCAAGGGCCTTCAAAACCTCTATGGAAATTTTTATAGATGTCTGGACCGAAGACCGGTTTAGCGGGGAACGCACCAAGGCCAATGAAGCCATTTACACCTTTGTGGCCGTGGATGATATTGGTATTCCCACTGAAGTTCCGCCGGTGGCTCCCGAGACGGAAATCGAACAACTCCGTTTCGAAGCGGCCCTGAGGCGCAAGCAACTAAGTCTTGTATTGGCAGGAAAGATGAAACCGCATGACGCCACGGAGCTGAAAGCGCTCTTCAATGAATAATTTAAATTACAATCGGTATATCCACTCTTCCGGATTTAAACGATTCGCGTCCTGGTATAAGTAAAACTTCAGTTGTGTCAGGCCGTTAGACCTGTTGGTATATATTTTTCCCAAAGCATCTTTAACCTTTACCTTGTCGCCCTTTTTAACATAGAGCTCAGCCAAATTGTAATAGGTGCTGATAAAGTTTCCATGTTTCAATTGAACTCCCTTGTTTCCTCCGGGAACAGCCAGTACGGCGATCACTTCGCCCTCGAAAACGGCCCGGGCCTCAGATCCCTCATCTGCCGCAATAATCACCCCATTGCTTTGATGTTTTATACCAGGGTATACGGCATCTGCATATACCCCATAACCCTGTTTTTTAACTCCCTTTTCCACGGGCCAGATGAGCCTGCCTTTGTTGGCTGAAAAATTGTTGGCCACCAGGGTCGCCTCAGGGGTTAACGCAAATTTGCCAGGAGACGCGGTCCGGGCGCCACTTTCGCGGTTAGAGGCTGCAATGGCCGAACGAATCAAGTTTTCGATTTGGCGCTCAATAGCCCGTGCTTCTTTACGTTTCTTGTCTATTTCTGAGGCGTAGGCGCTCTCATTCTGCCGGATTGTCCTTAAAAGTGATTGTTGGGATTGTACCTGGTCCGTCAATTCGTTTTTAGTGCGCCGATTCTGGGCAATCAGCAATTCCTTTTCTTTGCGCTGACGGGTTAAATCCGTATTGAGTAGACT
>NZ_JBAVZJ010000630.1:0-9412 GCF_049588695.1 Robiginitalea sp. | reverse complement strand
CATTATATCTTATCTAACAGACAACCATAATCCGCGGCTAAGATAAAGATCTTTATCTGGCTTTTGAATCCGGGGAATTAAAAATTACTTTTGAGCTCTGAATAAAACCGAATGAGAATTGGTTGTGTCTTAAGCCTGATCACCCTTATTTTAATAAGTTGCAGGGGGAATCCTGAACAAAAACAAATCAAGGAGCAGGACCAGACCCTCCGGACCTGGAAGCCCGATTATGCAAGGGGTTTCTATGTAGAAGAAATGCAATCCGGTATTCAATATTTAAATATTAAAAGTCCCTGGCCGGGCGCCGCAAAAACCTTTCGATATGCACTTGTTCCGCGGGCAAAACTCAACAGCCATAAACATCTAATCGATTCCGTGGATGGTATCATCGGCATCCCGGTAAAACGCTTGATCCTCACCTCGACCACTCATATCCCCGCTCTGGAAATTCTGGAACTGGAAGAACGCCTGGTCGGTTTTCCGGGGCTGGAGTATATTTCTTCCACAGGGGTTCGCGACCACATTGATTCGGGAAAAGTTGTAGAATTAGGAGTCAATGAAACTCTGAACACCGAATTGGCTTTAGCCCTGAATCCCGATGTTGTAGTTGGATTCGGGGTTTCCGGAGCGCCCAGTGCCTATACGACCCTGGAAGCTTCGGGTATTCCCGTGGTGTACAATGGCGACTGGATGGAGGAAAATCCTTTAGGGAAAGCGGAGTGGATTGTTTTTTTCGGTCTGCTTTTTGCCGAAAAGAACGCGGCTGAAAAGGCCTTCCGCCAGGTTGAAAAGGCCTATTTGGAAGCCCGGGAACTGGCAGCCAAAGCCTTGGAAAGGCCTACCGTCCTCAGTGGCTCCCTCTATCGCGATATCTGGTACCTCCCGGGAGGATCCAGTTGGGCCGCCCAATTCATAAAAGATGCCAATGCGCAGTACCTTTGGGAAGGTAACCCCGAAAGCGGTAGCCTTTCACTCAGTTTGGAAAGCGTTCTGGCAAAGGGTTCGAATGCCGATCTGTGGATCGCCCCCTCCCAGTTTACCTCTTACGGGGAAATGCAGCAGGCCGAAGCCCACTACAGCCAATTCAAGGCCTTCCGGGAGAAACGGATTTACACCTATGCCCTAAGCCAGGGGCCCTCAGGAGGACTCCTGTATTATGAACTGGGCCCAAGCCGGCCGGACCTGATTCTTAAAGACCTCGTGTATTGGTTTCATCCGGGCCTGCTCAAAGGGTATGACCCCGTCTTTTTCAAACCCCTGGAGCCATGAAGCATAAAAAAAACACCTACATCTTTGGTGGGTTGGTACTGCTGTTACTGGCTGCTTTTGGGGCAAACCTGAGCCTGGGTTCTGTTCCCATTCCGATAGAAGAAATTTTCAGCTCCCTGTTCGGAGGACAGACGGATCGCGAATCCTGGCAGTATATCATTTGGAATTACCGTCTTCCCAAGGCCCTGACCGCGATCCTGATCGGTGGAGGACTATCCCTGAGTGGCTTGTTGATGCAGACGCTATTCAGGAACCCCCTGGCCGGACCCTTTGTCCTTGGGGTAAGTTCAGGAGCGAGCCTCGGGGCAGCATTGCTTATTATGGGAGTTTCCCTCCTCGGCGGTCTGGGCGCCGGGTATCTCACCAGCGATCTGTCACTAATTGTGGCCAGTGGTCTGGGGAGTTTCCTGGTACTAATCACAGTTCTTGTAGTCGCCACCCGGTTGAAAGATTCCATGGCCTTGCTTATTGTCGGGTTGATGTTTGGGAGTATCACCGCCGCCCTGGTTACTGTACTCTCCTATTTTTCGCAGGCAGAACAACTTCAGAAGTATATATTCTGGTCCTATGGGAGCATCGGGAACCTGAGCTGGTCACAGGTGGGGTTGCTCTCCATTTTTGTACTCGCAGGAATTGGTATTAGTATAGGTCTTCTGAAAGCCCTCAACGCCTTCCTGTTAGGGGAGAACTATGCCGTCTCCATGGGCATCTCCACCAAAAGAAGCCGGAATTGGATCATTCTCGCCACAGGCTTGCTGGCCGGGGGAATCACCGCCTTTGCGGGCCCAATTGCTTTTATAGGGTTGGCAGTACCCCATCTGGCCCGGCAGTTGCTCGGTACCCAGGACCACCGTATTCTGCTTCCGGGCGTCTTGCTCTACGGGGGGATCTTAATGTTGGTCTGTGATGTGATTGCCCAGCTTCCATTCTCGGCCTACGTTTTACCCATCAATGCCATAACCTCCCTTGTGGGTGCTCCGGTCGTCATATGGCTGCTTTTACGCCGCAAACGAATACTTTTCTAAAGCAGAACCTCCTGTCGGATTTAGGTTTTTATGCGGGTTCCCCTTATTTTAGCACAGGTTCGGAAGACCTTTAAGCCGACTGCATTGACATGAATTCAGACTTGATTTATCCCTTAGAGGCAAAAGCACTGGAGATCGGGTACCGGGGGAAGAGTCGTAAAAAACGCCTGACGCCTCCCTTGAACTTTGCCCTGCCCCCCGGAAGCCTGAGTGCCCTTGTGGGCATCAACGGGTCGGGAAAATCTACCTTGTTGCGAACACTTTCAGGAATGCATACAGCGCTCACCGGTGAGGTCTTGCTAAAAGGAACTCCCATCCGGGACATGCCCCCGGCCGATCGCGCCCGGAACCTGAGTGTGGTACTTACCGAACCTATTGCTTCCAAAAATCTATCGGTATATGAACTGGTAGTCCTGGGAAGGCACCCCTATACCAATTGGATCGGACAACTCAGTGCAGAAGATCGCAGCCGTGTAGCCTATGCCCTGGAGCAAATGGAATTAGACGAGATAAGGCAGCAGCCCTGCCATACCCTGAGCGATGGGCAGCTGCAACGTGCACTTATTGCGCGTGCGCTCTCCCAGGATACGGCCCTGATGTTACTGGACGAGCCGACCACACACCTGGACCTCTATCACAAGGTCAAAATTCTCAAATTGCTCAAGGAAGTGACCCGGATGGCCGGGAAGACCATTTTATTTTCAACCCACGAAATTGACCTCGCCATTCAACTTTGCGATCACATTCTGATCCTCTCTGAGGACGTTTCCCAATTTGGAAGCCCTTGCAACCTTATTGAATCCGGTGGGTTTGACACTTTGTTTCCAATCGATACAATTCATTTTGATCGTACGCACGGAATGTTTAAGGTTAATAAGTAATGTATGGGCCTTCCTTTATATCTTGGGGCTTCTTCCTATATTTACTAATATAAATTGAGTGGCTGATGGAATTATGGATGCAGGTTGTCCTTGCACTTCTTTGCCTGGGGATAGGGTTTTTAGCCGGTGGGTATATTCTCCGCCTGAAAAACCAGGCCCTGGAGAGCAGCGCGCAGGCGCGTGAAGAACAATTGGGAAAGAATCTGGAGCAGGTAGGCGGTGAACTTCACGCCCTTAAGGAGGATATGCAGCGCCTGCAGACTGAGAAAGAATTATTAGGACAGGAGTTAATCCGAAAAGAAGCAGAAGTAGGTCACCTGCAGGAAAAACAAAACGAGCAGAAGAAGGAAATCCTCAAACTCCAGGATACGTTTACCAAAGAGTTTGAAAACCTGGCCAACAAGATCCTCGAGGAAAAGAGTTCTAAATTCACGGAACAGAACCAGAAAAATATACGCAACATCCTTACTCCCCTACACGATAAAATACAACTGTTTGAGAAAAAAGTAGAGGAAACCCGGAAAGAAAATTACGGGATCCACCAGGCGCTCAAAGAGCAACTGATGACATTGCAGAATCAAAATTTAAAAATCACCCAGGAAGCTGAAAACCTCACCCGGGCCCTTAAAGGGGAAAGTAAAATGCAGGGGAACTGGGGGGAACTGGTTCTGGAGCGCGTCCTTGAAAAATCGGGCCTGGAGAAAGATCGCGAATATTCGGTACAGCAGAGTTTTCGGCGGGAAGACGGGAGTCGATCCCTCCCCGACGTGATCATTCACCTGCCGAACGGGAACAAGATGATCGTGGACTCCAAAGTATCCCTGACGCATTACGAGCGATATGTTAACGCTGAGGAAACGCAGCGGGATAGCAATCTGAAAGAGCACCTGAATTCCCTTAAAAGGCATGTGGAGCAACTTTCTGCAAAGAAATACGAAGATATTTACGAAATTGAAAGTCCGGATTTTGTCCTGATGTTCGTGCCTATTGAAACTGCATTTACCATCGCTATCAATACAGAACCCGATCTTTATAACAAGGCTTTTGAACACAACATCGTTATTGTCACCCCATCGACGCTCCTGGCGACTTTGCGCACTATCGACAGTATGTGGAGCAACGAAAAACAAAGGCGTAACGCCATTGAAATTGCCCGGCAGGCCGGCGCGCTTTACGATAAATTTGAAGGGTTGGTCACAGACCTAACCCAGGTGGGGAAACGTATGGATGAAGCCAAAAATGAATACAGTGGGGCGATGAACAAACTCGTTACCGGAAGGGGCAACATTATCGGCCGCATTGAGAAGTTGAAAAAAATGGGGGCAAAAACCAAAAAATCCCTGCCGGAAACCATCCTTAAACGAGCCGAAGAAGCGAATCTTCCGGGTTCCGAAAAATTAGATCTATAACCAAATTGCACATGTATGTTTAAAAGTATTCTTTTCAAAGTTTTGGGAGTCCTCGGGCTTTTGATCGCCGGACTTTTTGTATTTCTGTATTACGTCACCTACAGTGAGGGGGTACGCTCCGGGGAGCTTATCAAATTCAGCCGGAAAGGCGTGATCTTTAAAACCTGGGAAGGCGAGATCAGCCAGGGGATTTCTGGCGCCCAGATTTTCAGTTTCTCTATTCTGGACCGTGACCAGGAGGTTATCGAATCAATGAAAGCTGCTGAAGGTCAGTATGTCAAGGTCAACTACGAAGAACGCTTTGCAACCTTCCCATGGTGGGGTGAGACCAAATATTATATCACCAGTGTTGAAGTTAAGGCTTCGCCACACTCGAATAAATTCGGAGGCAATTCTCCCTGAGAACTTATTTTTCAAAGGGCTCTTTCCGAGGCGGCGGCCTTATCGAGCAGCCATAACAGCCGTCCGCTAGAGGGGGCGACATGAGCGGCAGGGAACAGCGTACTCGCAGCACTGCTGTTTCTTATTTCGGCCAGAGGTGCAGCTTTATTGGCCCCTGTGACCAGGAAAACCACTTGTTTCGCATTATTGATAATCTGCCCGGTTAAACTGATGCGCTTTTGACCGCTTTCAGGATGGGTGGCTACTTCACATAGGGACTCGGAGCCCCATAATTCCATCTCATGCGGAAAAATAGAAGCCGTATGACCGTCGTCCCCCATCCCGAGTATCACGAGGTCTAATTGGGGAATCCCGCGATTTTCCGGAAGTGCCTCCTTAAGGACCATGGAATACCTTTGGGCTTCCCCGGCGGGAGGATTTTCCCCACGGATTCTGAAAACATGGGAGGGCTCCACTGGCACATTATCCAACAAATGCTTTCGGGTCATCCCGTAATTGCTCTGGGCGTCCCCGGGGGGCACACACCGCTCATCCCCCCAGAAAAGCATGAGCTCTTGCCAGGGCAAACGATTCTTATATTCATCGGCCAGGAGATCGAACCAAACCCGGGGGGTACTTCCTCCTGATAAGGCGATACTGCGAAACCCTTCTTCCGCGCTCCACCCCTCCAAATACCCGGACAAAGCCCGGGCTACTTCTGCCTTTGTATCGTAAATTTCAAACATCACTCCTTTATGTAATTACACAAAAACCGGGATCATCTGTCAGATGTTCTCCGGGATTCCGCCAGTAGTAGTTCCCTTCAATAAGGTCATCTGCATTCTTCGGCCCCCACACCCCTGCTGAATATCCAAAGGTAACAGCATGCGGATCCGTCTGCCAGTATTCAACGATCGGATCCACAAATTCCCAGGCAGCCTCAACCTCATCTGCCCGGGCATATAGCGTGGCATCTCCCTGCATGGCATCGAGTAACAACCGCTCATAAGCCTCCATTATTTTCTGATCCGCCAAATCTGAGTAGTAAAAATCCAGATTTGCACGTTCCACTTCAAAGCCCTGGCCCGGAACCTTTACTCCAAATTTAACGAGTATCCCTTCGTTGGGCTGAATGCGGATAATCAATTTATTGTCCTTGTTCTGAACGAGTGAATTCTTGAAAATTTGGTGGTGGGGTGTTTTAAAGTGAATCACAACTTCCGTGACCTTGGTCGGCATACGCTTTGCCGTCCGCACATAAAAAGGTACATCGGCCCAGCGCCAGTTATCCACGAAAAATTTAATGGCCGCATAGGTCTCCGTTTTCGAATTCGCATCTACCCCTTTCTCCTGCCTGTATCCCACAACCGATTCCCCATTGCACTCCCCTGCCAGGTACTGGCCCCGAATGGTATTTTTACTGAGGATATCCGGATCTTTCATAATCCGCAAAGATTTCAAAGCCTTAACTTTTTCATTTCGAATTTCCTCAGGTTCCGATCCGATGGGCGGTTCCATAACTACCAGTGAGACGATCTGCAACAGGTGATTTTGAAACATATCCCTGAGGGCACCCGAGGAATCGTAGTACCCTCCCCGGTTTTCCACCCCCACACTTTCAGCGTTGGTGATTTCTACGTGATGAATGTAGTTCCGGTTCCAAAGGGGCTCAAAAATACTATTGGCAAAACGGGTGACCAGAAGGTTCTGTACGGTTTCTTTTCCCAAATAATGGTCAATCCTGTAAATCTGGGATTCCTGGAAGTACTTTTGGAGGTTGAGATTAAGCTGATGCGCTGATGCCAGGTCATAGCCAAAGGGCTTCTCGACAATAAGGCGTGTCCATCCGCCATTTTCTTTCGTAAGGCCTGCCGTATTGAGGTTTCGCGCAATAGTCTCATACAACGAAGGTGGGGTGGAGAAATAGAATATTAGATTTCCTTCCGTTTGCTGATCGCGGTTCAATTCCTCTATCCGTCCCCGCAGGGCAGAATAATCCATGTCGTAGGAATCCCCGAGGTCGTGATAAAAAACCAACTCTGCAAAAGACTTTCGCAGTCCGTGGTTTTTAATGGTTTCAGGAATGTGCTTGTTTTTAAGTACAACCTCTTCACGGAAAGAAGCGTCATCCGCATCACTTCGACTGATTCCCAATACCGCAAACCTTTTGGGAAGGTGTTCTTCCTGATACAGGTTAAAGAGTGCCGGCATCAGTTTTCGTTCCGTGAGGTCTCCCGAGGCTCCGAATATGATGAGAAGTTGAGGTGATGTTTTATCCATTGTGCAAACTGTCCTCGGTTCACAGCACAGCGATAAGGGTAGATACAGCTGTCCTGGGAATGCCCTGTTTAAGTTGAATATTTCCCCTATTTTTGAAGAATCCCGTACGAATATAGAACTTATTTACCGGGGTGAAAAATCAGGTTGCAGAAGGGTACAAACCTTAAAATAACGAGCCATGCATACAGAGAATACATATGAATTCGGACTTGTCGGTCTTGGGGTAATGGGTAGGAATTTTATCCTCAATGTGGCAGAAAACGGTTTTAGCGCCCAGGGATATGACCTGATGCCCGAAAAGGCAGAAGCCCTTCGAAAAGAAGGCGCCTCTGTTGGAAAAACAGCTGCCACAAGTGACTTAAATGAATTTGTTTCCGCCCTGTCCAGACCCCGAAAGATAATGTTACTGGTGCCTGCAGGAAGGATTGTCGATCAGGTGATCGAAGATCTGCTTCCAAAACTGGAAGAAGGGGATCTGCTGATTGACGGGGGTAATTCCCATTTTCAGGATACGGACCGCCGGGAAGCGTACTTAAAATCAAAAGGTATATTTTTTATGGGTGCCGGAGTTTCAGGAGGTGCCGAAGGTGCGCGAAAGGGCCCGAGCATCATGCCCGGGGGTGCCGCGGAAATCTACCCTGAAATTCAACCCATTTTTGAAGCCGTTGCCGCCCGGTATAAAGGCGTGCCCTGTGTTGCATACCTCGGCCCCGGGTCGGCAGGGAACTATGTAAAGATGGTTCACAATGGTATCGAATACGGACTGATGCAACTCACCGGGGAATTCTATCAACTTCTGGCGGAACTGGGCGGGTTTACGAATGCAGACCTCAGTGAGGTTTTTGGCCTTTGGAACCAGGGTCGCCTGCAGTCGTTCCTCATAGAGATCTCTTCGGTTATTTTTAGTCAAAAAGACCCCCTGGATAGCGGGGACCTGATCGATAAAATCCTCGATAAAGCCAAGCAAAAAGGGACTGGAAAATGGACTTCCCAAAATGGGATGGATTTGGGAATACCCGTCCCAACTATCGATACATCGGTGAGTATGCGCGCTATGTCTGCCTTAAAAGCCAACCGGGAGACAGCCGACAGGATGTACGAAAAGCCCAAGCGAACTTTAGTGGATAAAGCGGAGCTGGAAGAGGTATGCGAGCCTGCGTTGTATTTTGCCTTTGTCATGACCTATGCCCAGGGGCTGCACCAACTCTCTGAGGCCTCTGACGAATATGGGTATAACCTCAATCTGGCGACCATCAGTGAGATATGGAGGGCAGGCTGTATCATACGTGCCCGGGTGCTGGACGATATCGCCTCGGCATTTCGTTCAGCACCCGGATTGCCCCATTTGTTGTTATCCGGGGACTTTGTCGACCGGGTTTCCAATTGTGTCCCGGCCGCCCGTATCGTACTTCAGCACGCTATAAGTAATGGGATTCCGATGCCGGCCCTGTCCGCATCTTTGAGCTATTTTGACGCATTTACCACGGGTAGACTGCCTATGAACCTCATTCAGGCCCAACGAGATTATTTCGGCTCCCACACCTATCAGAGGACCGATCGGGACGGGACTTTCCATACCGAATGGTAAAACAAGGCGATGCGTCCTGCTTCCCATCCATAAAAACGGGATCCACACCTTATTTACTCAGGTACATTTTCCTCCGGGAATACAGGTTATAGAATTCATCGTCTTTAAGGCTTTTGATAAATAAGATACTCTCCCCGGTACTCTTCATTTCCGGACCCAGGTTTTTATTCACCCTGGGAAACTTATTAAAGCTAAAGACGGGTTGCTTGATCGCAAAACCTTCGAGGGACGGGTTAAATTTAAAATCAGAAAGCTTCTTCTCCCCGAGCATGATTTTGGTAGCGTAGTTCACATAGGGTTCCCCATAGGCTTTGGCGATAAAAGGAACCGTTCGGGAGGCCCGGGGGTTGGCTTCGATAATATAGACCTGATCTCCTTTGATCGCAAATTGTATATTTATGAGCCCCACTGTATTGAGCGCAAGGGCGATCTTATGGGTGTGATCCTTGATTTGTTGCAGGACGAATTCGCCCAGATTAAATGGTGGCAAGGTCGCATTGGAATCTCCGGAGTGTATTCCGCAGGGCTCAATGTGCTCCATGATTCCGATAATATGTACCTCTTTACCATCGCAAATAG
>NZ_JBAVZJ010000629.1:0-14396 GCF_049588695.1 Robiginitalea sp. | reverse complement strand
GAGTAAGCGGCCAACTCCAGGGTAGGCCGCGTGTTTTGGAGCCTCTTCTCAACGAATTCCTTCTCCCTGGCGAGGCCTTCTTTCTCAAAACCTTCATATAGTTCAAACACCTCTTTGTGCCAGGCGCGACTACTATCGTCGAATGCCCAGAGATCCAGGGCTTTATACATAAATGCATGTCTTAATTCTGCGTGGTCCCGATTGGCCAGAAAATAAATTGCTGTATTTTTTTCGTGAATCACCCCAGCTATGGCGATCAGGCCCCCGATGCTACCGGTATGAAAATCCAGTTTCTCACCCCTGTAGTCGTGTTGAAACCAACCCAGCCCATAGGACGTCCAGCTCGGATGAGTGAGGGCCTGAGTGGGGTAGAATGACGCTTTGGGTATAAGGGCATGGGGTTCAAAAAGGTATTTGAAGGTTTCGGGTTTGAGGATGGTTTTTCCCTTATAAACCCCTTTTCCAACCAACATTTGGAGATAGTGTTCTATATCTGCGTTACAGGTCCAGATCATGCCCGCCGCCCCGATCTGGTCAGAAAGGTTGTGGGGCACTTCTATAAATCCTTCCTGCGCACTATAATAATAGGGGGTGACATAGTTGCCGACCTTAAAAATATCTGAAGCCCGGGCAACGGTACGTTCCATTTCCAGGGGTTCGAAGAGATGTTTTTCGACAAATTCGGACCAGGGTATCCCTGAGATGGAATGTATAACCTCCCCCGCTGTAGCGTACATCAGGTTGTTGTACTCAAAACCACCCCTAAGCGGATACGCCTTTGGGGCCAGTGCAAATCGTTTTAGGGTCTGTTCGGTAGAAACACTGTCCATGAACCAGAGCATGTCTGCACTGGCGATTCCCAAATTATGCGTTAATAAATCCTGAACCCGGGCTTCTTCCGTAATATATGGATCGGATAACTGGAATTCAGGAAGGTACTCCCTCACCCGATCCGACCACTTTAGCTTACCCTGATCCACCAGAACCCCCAGGGCCATGGCGACCATAGCCTTCGTGGTAGAACCCATATTAAAAAGCGTTTCCTTATCTACCGGGGTTTTCGCATCTACGTCGCTTACCCCATACACTTCGCTAAAAACAACTTCCTCGTTTTGCACGACTATGGCCGTCATCCCGGGGATGTGCCAGTCCTCGATCCCCTGCAGGAGCATCGCGTTGAGTTCCCGGGTTTTTTCCTGGCCTATTGAGGAAGACAGGGGGAGCAGGGTGCAAAAAAGGATTATAAATCGCAATCTAATGGAAATAGGCCTGGGTGTTTGGGTAACAACTGAAAATCCTAAGTGTACCTGTATAGGCGTACAGAAAAGAACTTAAGGTACAAAAAAGGGACTTTCAGTGTAAAAATAGTATCATTTGAATTTTCTATCTACCTGTAAAAAACTACATTTAGATACCATCAATATATACTGTTTACCATGCTTAGAAACTTCTTATACCTGTTTTTGTTTTTCCTTGTTTTTCCCGGTTTGGCACAGGACCTCCAAACCTATATGGAGCCTGCCAAATTTCGCAATATAGGACCCTTCCGGGGAGGACGGTCTACGGGGTCATCCGGAGTGGTCGGTGATCCGCTCACGTATTATATGGGTACTACCGGTGGTGGTCTTTGGAAAACCACAAATGCCGGCCAGACCTGGGACAATATTTCAGACGGGTATTTCAAGACAGGTTCTGTGGGAACCGTTTCCGTGTCGGAGAGTCACCCGAATATTGTGTATGTAGGCATGGGGGAACATGCGCCCAGAGGAGTGACCACTTCTTACGGGGATGGGGTATATAAATCGACGGATGCCGGTAAGACATGGCAACATATGGGATTGGACAGTACCCGTCATATCTCGAGGATCGTTATCCATCCGGATAACCCGGACCTCATCTGGGTGGCAGCCCAGGGGGCTATCCACGGGCCTACAAAGGAGCGTGGTATTTATAAATCTGTGGATGGTGGAAAGACTTGGAAGAATGTCCTTTTTGTCAATGAGCTCACGGGATGCAGCGATCTATCCATGGACATGCACAACCCCATGGTCCTCTATGCCGCCATGTGGGATCATATCCGTAAGCCCTGGAAGGTAATCAGTGGAGGTCCGGGTAGCGGGATGTACAAATCCACCGATGGAGGCGAAACCTGGTTCAAAATTCACAAGGGTCTCCCTGAGGAGAAGGGAAAGATGGCCGTGGCTGTATCTCGGGCCAATTCGGATCGGGTCTATGCCCTGGTTGAAAGTGATACCCATAAGGAGAAGGGGGGACTTTTTGTTTCCTCCGATGCGGGGCAAAGCTGGAGCCGGGTAAGCGGGGATCACCGCTTGATTCAGCGGGCATGGTACTACATTGAGATTGCCCCTGACCCGAATAACGAGCACACCATTTATGTGCTCAGCGCTTCTACCTACCGATCTATCGATGGTGGGAAAACCTGGGAAGAGGTACGTACCCATCACGGGGATTACCACGATCTGTGGATTAACCCGGAAGACTCTAAAAATATGCTCATATCCGATGACGGAGGGGCTGAAATCACCTTCGATGGAGGTAAAACCTGGTCCAGGCAGGACAATATGCCCACAGCTCAGTTCTATAGGGTGGCGGTTGATAATCAATTTCCCTATAACCTGTATGGGGGACAGCAGGACAATACCTCGGTTAAAATCTCCAGCATTGGAATGGGGACTTCGGGAATTGGACGAGAGCATTGGGAACCTTCAGCCGGGGGCGAAAGTGCTTTTCTGGGCTTTGATCCGGATAATCCGGAAAAAGTAATGGGCGGCAGTTACCTGGGCACAGTGAATTTGCTGGACGTTAAGGCCAAAACAGGGACAAAGGTCATGATAGAGCCCAATCTGTATCTGGGGCTTCCCGCGCGGGAGATGAAATACCTTTTTAACTGGAATGCCCCGATTATCAAGTCAGTACATGAACCCAATACTTATTACCACGCCGCCCAGTACGTATTGAGAACACGGGATGAAGGAAATTCCTGGGAAGTGATGTCGCCGGATCTCACGGGGAACCAGGACGAAAAACAAGGCAACGGAGGTGGGCCCTATACAAACGAGGCCGTCGGGGCTGAGAACTACGGGACCATCAGTTATATCGTTGAATCCCCTCATCAGGCGGGGGTTTTCTATACCGGGAGTGATGATGGCAAAGTGTATATTACCCGCGACAATGGGGTGAACTGGAAAAATATTACTCCAAAGGGAATGCCGGAAACCCTGGTGAATGCCATTGAAATTTCCCCTCACGATCCGGGCACTGTTTATATCGCCACGACGCGTTATAAATTCAACGATTTTACACCTGCTTTGTATAAGAGTACGAATTATGGCGGGTCCTGGACAAAAATCAGTTCGGGAATCCCCTATGGAGCCTTTACGCGTGTAGTGCGGGAAGATCCCGGGCGAAAGGATCTCCTGGTTTGCGGAACCGAGACGGGCCTTTATGTTTCCTATTCAGGAGGCAAGAGTTGGGAGCAGGTGAAATCCAATCTCCCTGTAGTCCCCATTACGGATCTTAAGCTGAAGCACAATGATATCATTTTGGCAACTCAGGGCCGTTCCTTTTGGATATTTGATGACCTGCCACTGCTCAGGCAATACACAGGAATCCCTTCTGAAACTGTGATTTACAAACCGGAAGATGTAATTTATCCAAATTGGTACAGCAGTATGAACGCTTCAGACCCCGGAGGAACAGATTCCTTTGAGGGCGTGAACCCGGCAAGTGGTATGGTGGTCTATTACGCCCTCCCCGACAAGGTCGATTCATTGGAAGTCCGTCTTGAGATTCACGATGCTGCAGGCAATTTGGTTCGGAGTTTTACCTCTGTACCGGATTCGAAATACCGGCCTTATGAGGGGGCACCTTCAAAGGCCCCGGTGCTCCCCGCAAAAGAGGGGTTAAACCGTTTTGTCTGGGATTTGAGGCACTCCGGGCTCCCCGGTGCTCCGGAGGCTTATATCGAAGGTAGCTTCCGGGGGCGCAGGGCTATGCCCGGCACCTATACCCTGAGTCTGAAACACGGGGAAGTACAAAATAAAACTCAGGCAATTTTGCTGCCAAATCCACTGATTCCGACCACTGAGGCCACCTGGAGGGATTATGACGCTACTATGAAGCAGGCTGAGGACAGGTACCGGGAAATGACGGAATTGACCAACAGTATGTACACCTTGCAGGGAAGGCTTCGGGAGATGATCTCCCATTTGGAGACCACGCCGCATACTGAGGTTACTGAAGAAGCAAATTACACTCTGGAAAAGATGCAGGAATGGGATAAGAAAATGGTCCAAAGGTTATCAAAGGCCTACGACGACGTAGAGAATTACGTCAATGGTTTTACGGCTGAGTATCTTACAGCCCTGAATCATGGAGATAGCGGGATTCCAAGGATAAATACAGGGACAAAGTCGAAATTAGAGGCACTTAATGCACAATGGAATGTCTACAAGAAAGAAGCTGAACTTTTGATCAGCGAGGATGTGGAAGGTTTGAACAGGGAATTTTATGAACTTGGGATCGGAGCCCTTTACCTGAGTAAATAAAAGCCGAATAAGTGCGGGGGAATTCCGGCTGGAAAAAGTGTAAAAATGTGTTTTGACGAGGAATCAAAGCACTTAGGCTCAAGCATTTTGAGGAGTGATCCGAATACCTTTAATTCGGCCAGAACACTATATGAAAATGAACACTTTCAGGGGTAAATATGGCAGCTTGTGGGCAATGCCCTTAGTGCTTATTAGTGCCTGCAGCCCACTCCGGCCAGATACCGAATCCTATGGCGAGGCCTGGGAAGAAGTTCTGGAATCCAGTAGGTGGGAAACCTCTTTGAATGATCTACCCAATCCTTCTGCTGACAGCACTACGTACTTCGCCTTGCCCGAATTCAGCCCGACGACAAGCACCGAGGTGTCCGAAGATTTTCTCCAACTCTATCCGGTTCTTGTGAGCCGGGCCTATTTTCGCCTGATTTCTGAGGCGATGGAGGCGGATCAGGATGTGGCGCGCAGCTATCAGGAACTTTACCGGGAGTCACGAATGCCGGATTATCAGAGCAACGCCCGGAAACAGCAGGAGTTTGAGACGGCTGAAAGGAGGTATCTCGCACACCGGGAGATGCTCAACGGCTTAAGGTCCTGGAACGCCTTTAACCGTTACGGCTCGGATGATTTGGATTTCTTTTTACAGGAAGAGTTCGAGGTAGCCTATGCGAAGCACCAAAGGGGAGTAAAGGAAGATGCCCTGGTGGAATACCTGATGCGCCGCCTGGCAGATTTATACCATCAAAAATACGGTGGCCTGACTTCCGAAGAATTACTCCCGGGCTAATTCCCTTCCCACACATTCCTATATAAATACTAGAGTACTTTCGCGAGCGTCGGATTCTCCTTAGAATAGATTTTTGTAAACTAAACTTGACATTTTAATTTTTATTCTTATATTTGTCAAATAAACTTTACAAAAAGACAATATTAGTTTACTATGAAATCGCACGTTATGAATACAAAAACAGCAAAAAGAAAAAATTTGAGCCGGTTGGCCATATGGACCATGGCCTGGACAATTTCAACAGCCCTGGCTACTTTCGGTAGTCTTTTTCTCTGGGAGGGGAATAAGGCGCTCACCGCTTTATCCATCCTGTTGAATGTCGGAATCGGAGTGGGGATGGTTCTTGCCAATCGTCAGTTTTTGGAAGATTCCGATGAACTTGAAAAAAAGGTGCAGCTCGAAGCAATGGCTCTGACCCTGGGGTTCACCCTTATTGTGGGGATCGCCTACAGCATCATGGATTCTACGAACCTGATCCCCGGGGATGCCGAAATCGGGTTTTTAGTAGCCTTTATGGGAATATTTTATATGATAGCCCTGGTTTTTAATCGAAAAAGATATCTGTAATCTTTTTAATCATAGGATATGAAAAACAGACTACGGGTATTGAGGGCTGAAAAGCAATTGACCCAGGAGGATTTGGCTTCGGCTATCGGAGTTTCCCGCCAAACTGTCAATGCTATAGAAAAGGAAAAATTTGATCCGAGTCTCCCAACAGCTTTTCGAATGGCGAATCTTTTTGGGTGCAGTATTGAAGATATTTTTCAGTTTGGGGATTTGAAATCCTGACGGGCCGGGGGAAGTAATGAAAATCCTTGTATAAAAGAGGGGTCACTTTCAGGGTAATCTGGTATTTTAGTGCATTAGACAACCCTGTAGGACATGTTATTTGCATTCACTTCCGGATTATTAGCCGCTATGCTCCATGTGATTTCCGGTCCGGATCATCTTGCAGCGGTTACGCCTTTTGCTATTGAACGGAAAAAAAAGGCCTGGAAAATCGGTCTGATTTGGGGGCTCGCCCATCTGGCAGGCATGTTGGTCATCGGGCTATTGTTCATGCTGTTTCGGGAGGCGGTCCCGGTAGAGGCTATCTCAGCCTATAGCGAAGAGTTGGTGGGCCTGGTCTTGGTTTTGGTGGGGCTATGGGCCCTTTACGGAGTGTTTACAAAAAAACAAACACATTCGCATACGCATATCCACGATACGGAGTCCCCCTTTCTTCATAAACACCCCCATAACCACCACGGCACCGGAGGGCATTCACATAAACATGCCACCTCTCCGAAGAATCATAAAGCGGCGGCCTTTTCCATAGGTTTTCTGCACGGCCTGGCGGGGATTGCACATTTTCTCCTATTTCTGCCTGTACTCAGTTTTGAGTCGCAGTATGAAGCGAGTTCTTATATCCTTGGGTTTGGAACGGGAACCGTCCTGGCCATGACCGCATTTACCCTCGTTCTGGGCAGGGTGTCAGAGCTGGCGAAAAACTGGCACAACCCCCTTTTTTTCCGCGGGATTCGGGTGGCCGGAGGGCTTTTTGCGATAGTGATTGGCGTATACTGGATGCTGAGTAACTAACAAATTCGCGGCAATTGTTCTCCGATCAGGGGAGTAACGATCCTTTTACCCCCGATACTACTTTCCATAACCACCTTACCCGGATGATCTGTTACAATAGTTCCAATACACGCAGCATGTGTCCCTTTCGGATGTCCCTTCATAAACCTGAGGATTTCTTCGGAGCTTGCGGCATCCACGATGGCGCAGAGTATGCCTTCATTCGCCACGTAGAGGGGGTCCAGCCCGAGGATCTCACAAGCTGCCGAAACCTGGGAATCTATAGGGAAATCCGTTTCCCGCAAAAGCACCCCGAGGTTACTGTCCTGGGCGATCTCCGAACAAACCCCGGAAACCCCTCCCCGGGTGGGGTCTCTGAGCAGGTGAATGGCCGGGCCGAATGCATTTAGCAAATCGTGTACAAGGTGGTTGAGGTTTGTAGTGTCGCTTTGAATTTCCGATTCAAACTCCAGGCCCTCACGCTCGGAGAGAATAGCCATTCCATGGGCTGCGATCGGCCCGCTTACCAGGAGTTGATCCCCGCTGACAACGCGTTCCATCGCGATATTGGCATCGGGATGCGGACTGCCAATACCTGTGGTGTTGATAAAGATTTTGTCGCCCTTCCCACTTTCCACGACCTTGGTATCTCCGGTTACGATCAGCACTCCGGAATCATCGGCAGCTGATTTTATCGAGCGTACAATTTCCAGAAATTCCGAGGTGGGCATCCCTTCTTCGATAATAAAACTCAGACTCAGAAAACGGGGAATACCCCCGCACATAGCTACGTCATTGACTGTTCCGTGAACTGCCAGTTCACCGATATTCCCCCCTCTGAAAAAAATAGGTGAGACCACAAAACTATCTGTGGAAATGACCACCGGCCCCTCAAGGGGAACAATCGCACCGTCGTGTTTTTGTTCGAGATAAGGGTTCTTAAAAGTTGTAAAAACGATTTCGTCCAATAATTCCCGCGTCATCAGGCCGCCGCTGCCATGGGCGAGTTGTATGGAATCGGGGAGCTTAGGTTTTGTATACATAGGTTAAGACAATCAAAGGGTGCTGGCAAAATGATAATAGGCCGCACAGGCTCCTTCAGAGGAGACCATCGGAGCGCCTAAGGGGTTTCTCGGGGTACATTCTTTTCCAAAATGGGGGCACTGATGCGGTTTCTTTTGTCCGGTCAGGATGGCTCCGGCCATACATTTACTGTTTTCGGCCCGCCCTTTTTCCTCGAGGTTAAACCTGTGGGCTGCATCAAAATTGCTGTATTCCGGCCTTAGGACATATCCGCTTCTGGGAATAGTGCCAATTCCCCTCCACTGCCGATCCCCGATCTGAAAGACCTGATGGATCACCTTTTGGGCGGCCAGGTTTCCTTCCTCGGTGACGGCGCGCTTATACTGGTTTTCAACGCCGAATGTACCTTTTTCCAGTTGGAGGACTGCGTGGTAAATGCCCTCAGCGAGATCCAGGGGTTCGAATCCGGTAATGACTATTGGAATCTTATATTTTTCAGATATGGGATGGTATTCGCGGTATCCCATAATGGCACAAACATGCCCGGCACCCAGAAATGCATCTATAGCGCAATGGGGATCGCTTAGGATTCCCTCCATGGCCGGAGGCACCAAAACATGGGATACCAGGATAGAATAATTGGTAAGCCCTTCTTTCTCGGCTTGTAGAACTGAGAGGGCATTGGCGGGTGCTGTGGTTTCAAAGCCCACGGCGAAAAAGACCACTTCCCGCTCCGGGTTTTCCCTGGCAATCCGCACAGCCTCCAACGGGGAATACAAAATCCGGAGATCCCCGCCTTTGGACTTTGCTTCCAGCAGGCTTATCCCACTCCCGGGAACCCGAACCATATCGCCAAAGGAACAGAGAATAACACCTTTCTCCATAAGCGTTACGGCCAGGTCGATAAGTTCCATAGGCGTGACGCATACCGGACAGCCCGGGCCGTGAATCATCTGGATTTCCTCCGGAAGTAAATCGAGCAACCCATTGCGAACCAGACTATGTGTTTGCCCGCCGCAAATCTCCATGATTTGCCAGGGTTGGGTGACCACTTTTTCTATTTGTCCCAGTACCTTTTGGGTCGCTTCCAGATTCCGGTATTCGGTAAGATACTTCATGAGTTACAGTTCAAATGGTACATCAGTTGCCCGAAAGGTATGTTTTCATCGTTGGGGCTGAGTTCCCGATGAAAAAAAAGTTCAAAAGAACCGGGGTTGAGTTCACAAAGCAATTGGACCAGCAATGCATTTTGAAATACGCCTCCACTACAGGCAATTTTGGAAATCCCTTCCCGCTCCGCTTTCTCTAAGATAAGGTTTGCCAGGGTGAAAATAAAATCCCCGGCGAGCTGTCCGGGGTGCTGTCCGGAAATCAGCCTGCTTTTGAGTTCTCCGATGAGTTGTTGAGCAGGTATATTCCCGGAATCATCCAGAGGAACAAGCCGGGATGCATTATCGATTTCGAAAGCACGGGTGGCGGCTTCCAATAGCATGGCCGCCTCTCCTTCATAGGAATTGAGATCGCAGATACCCAGCAGGGATGCCACGGCATCAAACAACCTGCCCATGGACGATGTTTTTAAGGTGTTCGCTGACTTGAGTTGCCTGTAGAGCTTCCAGGTGTGTGGACTAAATTTGTCTTGTATAAATTTGGGCTCCTCCAGGAGGGAAAACAGGGAGAGCCCGGGATTTTTGGCCATGGCATCCCCCGCGAGCCAGTCAAAATAGGCCACTTGCCCCACCCGGGTAACGGAGCCTTCATCAAAACGGAAAAATTCGCCTCCCCAGACGTGCCCGTCTTCCCCGTAGCCTGTGCCGTCCCAAACGATTCCGAGTATGGGTTCAGAGCTTTTGAACAGATCGTTCTCCCCCAATACTGCCGCGAAATGCGCCCTGTGGTGGGGAATCTGATACGCGGGGATATTCCATTTTTCAGAGAGCTCCTTTCCGTATCGGGTGCTGAGGTATCCCGGATGGGTATCGGTCAACAGGGCAGTCGGCTGCTTTTGGAAGAGTGTGGTAAAGCTTGAAATCAATTTGGTAAATCGCTCGAAGACCTCATAATTTTCCAAATTTCCTATGTACTCGCTGATGTAGAGAAAATCATTGGGAATAAAGCCAATGGTGCTCTTGAGTTCAGCTCCCAGGGCCATAAGGCCCGTACTGCCAGATGTACTTATGGGCCGGCTGTAATTCGGTGCGAAACCCCGACCCCTTCTGAGCAATATGGGAATAAATTCAGGGGGGGGAAAACGAAGCACAGAATCGTCCTGGGAATGAATAATTTCGAGGTCGTGTTCAAAAAAATAATCCGCCACCCCAGACAGTTTTTCATGTGCCTGGGTCTCGGAAAAACATATGGGAGCCCCGTGAATATTGCCGCTGGTGGCTATCAGGGGTCTGGGGCAGGCCCTGGAAAGTTGTTCCAGAATTCCCGTATAGGGCAGCATTACCCCGAGCTGTTGCAGCCCGGGGGCAATAACATCCAGGGCAGCCTCCCCCCGGTAATGATCCGTGCCGAGTAGTACAATGGGACGCTCGGAGGACGTGAGTGCTTTCCGTTCTGCTGTCTGCAGGGAAAAATCCAGCTCCAATTCTTCAATGGAGGGATAAAGTACTGCAAAGGGTTTTGTGGGCCGTTTTTTTCGGGTCCGCAATGTCTCAACAGGTTTCTTTTTTGTGGCATCGCAGCACAGCAGGTACCCCGAGGTATTTTTTAGGGCGATAATCTTCCCCTCTTCCAGGAATACGGCAAGCTGCTTAAAAACATTCCCGTTTTTAACAGAAACCGAAACCCCATTGGCGTCTGTAATCCGATATTTCATCCCGCAACCCGGACAGCTGTTAGTCTGCGCGTGAAAACGCCGGTCTGTCGGGTTCCTGTATTCCTCAATGCATGCATCGCACATATTAAACACCTGCATACTGGTATGCTCCCTTTCAAAAGGAAATGTTTTTGTCAGGGCCCATCGGGGCCCGCAATACACACAACTGATAAACGGATATCCAAAACGCCGGTTTTGGGGGTCGTTGAGTTCCTGTCTGCAGTCCGCACACAGGGCAAAATCCGGGGTCAACTGCAGGTTGAGGGTGCTGTTTTTGACTGAGGCCCTGATACTGAAGTGCTCAAAGGACTGAAATGGAATTTCCTCATATCGATGGCGCAGGACCCGGGCGATGGCCGGGGCTTCCCGCGTAATTTTGTCATAGAAGGATACCAGGCTTTGTCTCGGCCCTGAGGCTATTACTTCCACCCCGGCTTCGTTGTTGGACACGTTGCCCCTGAGCCCTGAGGCCAGGGCTTCCCTGTACACAAAAGGTCGGAATCCCACACCCTGTACCCGCCCCTGAATTTGTATTCTAAAGGTGGTCTCCAACGACCGGGGTTTCTTTGTGGAGGGATTGGGCAAGTGTAAGTATTTGATCCATGGCTACCGGGATGGCCTCTTGAACAGGCTGCGAAACTTCAACGCTCATGGGGTTTATATGGTCGATAGAAACAGTAATCAGGTAGAGGTCAGGTTGGTGTTCCAGGAGGTAAACCGCTTCGATCATATCTTTAAGGCCGACATCGTGCACACTGAGTGCTTTAGGAAAATCAGAGGCAAACTTAGGTCTCAACAGGCTGACGGTTCCGGCCGGTTTTCCATCCATAGTGGCATCCACAAAGATCACGGTACCGTAGGCCTGAAAACGATCGAGCAGCAAAAACCCGCCCGTACCTCCATCGAGGATGTCCAGATAGTCGGGGATGGAACCCTCTGATAAGGCTTCAATCAATCGCACCCCGATACTCTCATCACCCATCAGGTAGTTTCCCACCCCGAGCACCAGGATGCTCCCAGTTTTGTCTTTCTCGAAATAATAACTGTCACTGCTGATGCCCTGCGGGCTTTGGGATGTGTTTTTCATATATACAGTATGTCTGAATGGAGGATCAGGAGGTTTGAGAAGGTTCGGCCGCGGTCTCCGCCAGATCATCCGCATCGGCAATAAGTTCCTCGATTTCTTCTTTGGTCAAGCGGTCTTCTTGTACAAATTTGTAACCTCCGAAGATTGAGGATACTTCCCCCCGCCCTTCGAGCCAGTCGTGGTAAAAGACGAGATAGACGTGTATGAGGGTAAAAAAGATGAACAACCAGGTAGCGATGTGGTGAATGGTTCGCACCATAAAGTCGCCTCCAAACAGGGGGACTACCCACCCAAAAAGATCTGCCAGCCACCATCCGGACATGCTGGAGTACAAACCGAAGCCTGTGATCACCTGGACCACGGCGACTACAAAGAGACCTACATAAGAAATGGCGGCCACGGCATTATGCCCTACACTTATGTTCCGTACATCCTCGGTTTTATCGTGTTGCAGGAGGATATCCACCTTAAGGACATGAAGGATATTCTTACGCATTTTCTGGCTAAAGGGTATAAAGGATTTCCAGTTTGCAAAACGATTCCCCACAAAGGCCCAGTATATGCGAAAAAGCATATTGAAAAAGAAAATATAGGCCGTTCCAAAATGAATAAACCGAACCGTTCCAAACCAATAGGATTCACTCGCTTCTGCCCCGGAGAGAATGGCTGGTGGATCGGCAATAATGAATCCAGTGGCTGCCAGTGTTGTGATACACAACACATTAATCCAGTGGAAAATCCGTACCGGAAGTTCCCAGACATAGACGCGTTTATAGTTTTTGGACTGCATGGTTCAGGTTTTTAAATGTCACAACTCGAAATATTTTGTACTTGAGAGAGGTGTTTTCCATGCTCATCGTACAAATGCACCGCACAGGCGATACAGGGGTCAAAGGAGTGAATCGTCCTTATGATTTCCAGAGGGAGTTCCGTGTCAGCCACCGGCGTACCCAGCAGTGTGGATTCATAAGCGGAGCGCTGCCCTTTCGGATCTCTTGGCGAGGCGTTCCAGGTAGAGGGAACCACCAGTTGATAGTTGGCCGTCTTCTTGTCTTCTATCCGGATCCAGTGCGCAAGGGCGCCTCTGGGAGCTTCTGAGAAGCCTACACCCTTGGAAGACTGAGGCCAGGATTCAGGTTCCCACTTTTCGGTGTTTGCCATTCTGGAATCCCCATTTTTGATATTGTTCAGCAAGGTGGCGTAAAAATCCTGAGTCCATTGAGCGACAAGCCGCGTTTCCAGTCCTCTGGCCGCCGTCCGCCCGAGGGTGGAGAACAGGGCATCCACAGGTACGTCAAGTTGGGTAAGCGCGCCGTTAACCAACTCCTGGATTTCTTTATTGCCGCTGGCATACCCGACCAGAAGTCTGGCCAGAGGCCCTACTTCCATAGGTTTTCCTTTCCAGCGCGGGGTTTTGATAAAGCTGTATTTCTGGCTGACGTCCAATTGTTCATATGGCGGTTTGGGGCCACTGTAATTGATATTCGTCTCCCCATCCCATGGATGCCTTCCGCTTTCAGCCCCTTCGGCATAGGGATCGTACCAGGAATTATTTACAAATTCTTCTATATCGCCATTGCGATGATTTACCTCGTGTACTTTCGAGAGGTCCCGGTCCAGGATAATCCCGGGAGGGAATTTAAAGTTAGAAATATCCGCATATCCGTTGGTAGGGAAATCGCCATAGGCCATATAATTCCCGAAGCCTTTACCGATGCTGCCCCAGTCCTTATAGAAGGAGGCGATAGCCATCAGGTCAGGGAGATATACCTGTTCTACAAATTCCTGCCCTTCTTTAATGAGTCGCCCTACATAGGCCAGTCTTTCAGCGTTGAGCCCTCCGGGGCTGTCTTCATTAATGGCACATGCCATACCCCCTACGAGGTAGTTGGGGTGCGGGTTTTTACCCCCGAAGATCGTATGCACCTTCACGATTTCCTTTTGCCACTCGAGGGCTTCAAGGTAATGCGCCACCGCGAGGAGGTTTACCTCCGGCGGAAGTTTCATTTGGGGATGCCCCCAGTAACCGTTGGCAAAAATTCCCAATTGCCCGCTTTCGACGAAACGGGTGATCCGCTTTTTAATGTCGGAAAAATAACCCGGGGAACTCTTGGGCCAGCTGGAAATACTCTGGGCCAAAGTTGAAGTGGCCGCCGGATCTGCTTTAAGCGCATTCACCACATCCACCCAATCCAGGGCGTGCAGGTGGTAAAAGTGCACCACGTGGTCATGCATATAGAGGGTTCCCTCCATGATGTTGCGAACCATTTCCGCATTGGGGGGAATATTGATGCCCAGTGCATCTTCAACAGAGCGGACAGAGGCCAGGGCGTGGACCGTAGTACAAACCCCACAGGCCCTTTGGACAAAGGCCCATACATCTCTCGGGTCCCTGCCCTGTACGATACTTTCCAAGCCGCGCACCATAGGGCTGGAGCTATAGGCATCTGTGATTACGCCGTCCTTTACCTCAACTTCGATGCGCAAATGCCCTTCGATACGGGTAATGGGATCTACTACTATTCTATTTGCCATGATGATGGAGTTATGGAG
>NZ_JBAVZJ010000628.1:0-2749 GCF_049588695.1 Robiginitalea sp. | reverse complement strand
GCCTATGGGCTTTTCATACTCCTTGGTTTGATCATCGCTCACCGAATCCAGAAGAACCGAACCCTGAAAAGGGAACGAGAGCGCATTAAAGACAGGGAAATCGAACACGCCCGGGAGATCGAAAAAGCCTATTCCGAACTCAAGGCTACCCAAACCCAGCTTATCCACTCTGAAAAAATGGCCTCCCTGGGAGAACTCACTGCGGGTATTGCCCACGAGATCCAGAATCCTCTGAACTTCGTCAACAATTTCTCCGAAGTCAGCAGCGAACTCATGGATGAAATGGATGAAGAGCTGGAAAAGGGAGATATTGCCGAAGCACGGACAATTGCAGGCGATGTAAAGGAGAACCTGGCCAAGATCTCTCATCATGGCAACCGGGCAGACAGCATCGTCAAAGGAATGCTGCAGCACAGTCGTAGCAGCAGTGGAAAGAAGGAGCCCACAGACCTCAATGCCCTGGCAGACGAGTACCTCCGCCTGGCCTACCACGGGCTGCGGGCCAAGAACAAAAGCTTTAATGCGAAAATGGAAACGGAGTTTGACCCTGACTTGCCTAAGGTCAACGTTGTCCCCCAGGAGATGGGCCGCGTGCTCCTGAACCTGATTACAAATGCTTTTCATGCGGTCAATGAAAGGCAAGTGTCAGTAGCAGAAGATTACGAGCCCACAATTTGGTTAAAAACGCAGAAAACCAGGAACGGTGTGGAAATTACAGTCCGCGACAATGGAGGTGGAGTTCCCGAGGAAATCCGGGATAAAATCTTCCAGCCCTTCTTTACGACTAAGCCCACGGGAGAAGGCACCGGGTTAGGGCTGAGCATGGCATATGACATCGTGACCAAGGGACATGGGGGGCACCTGGATCTTATATCGGAAAAAGACGAGGGAGCTACTTTTATAATCTCGCTTAAAAATCAGTAACTTAATCCCATGGTAAAGAGAATCTTAGTATTGATTTTCTGGCTGCTGGCCGCTTCAACAGCACAGGCCAATACCCAGCAGGATACAATCTTCACACTAACAAAAGAACAACTTACCGAAAGCGAATGGTTGCGACTGCCCCCTATCACCAAATGGAAATTCAAGAAAGGGAGTGAGCCCGGGTGGGCAGCCCCTGAACTGGACGACCGCGATTGGATTCAAATGGATTCCGCGACGATCGCCTCCCTTACCTACGACGAAAATGGGGAATTTGAGGGCTGGTTCCGGTTTCGCTTCAAATTCCAACCCGATTTTGAATCGTATCCTTTTTTCTTGAATAGCACAAATAGCGCGGCCCAGGAGATCTATGTAGACGGCAAGCAGGTTGCTTCTTTTGGAAATACAGGTTTGGAATCCGGTTCATATCGGAGGAATACGGGTGTAATGGAAGCCCTTTTCCTGGAACCCGGGCGGGAGTATATTATGGCTATTCATTTTTTTGACAAGATAGGACCCATATCACGGGCACTTACCAACCCCATCGTTTTAGGTCAAGGAAGTTTTTTGTGGTTTACCAATTCCAGTAAGAGTTCACGAAGACAGAAAACACGCTCTGACCAGCATAGAGAAATGACAACAGTGTTAACCATCCTGCTTTCTATTTCCCTTTTATTTTGGCTGATTTGGGGACTGAACCGGGGTCAAAAACACCTCTTTTTTATTGCACTTTTCACCACTGCTTGCAGCTTATTCCCGTTAGTAGGTCTATTCTTTTATGCAGATTCCAGTGCCATTGTTCTAAACGAAGAGTTCAATGGTCTTAATTCTATTATGTCCGGATTGGCTCCCGGGGCTTTTACGACCACATTTCTCCTGGTACTCTCCTCTATATTTCTGGACCGCATACCCCGGTGGATAAAATTTACTTGTATCTTTCTCTTTTTCATTGGCGCCCCCCTTTTCATTCTCTTTGTCGAAACAAATGAGCTGATTGGCCTGGGTATCCCATTGTTAGCCAGCGGAATTAATCTACTCGCCCTGGGGTATATCATTTACAAGGGTTGGAAGAACTTAAAAGGGGCAAAAAGAATTATTGCTGTTGGTCTTGTAATTACATCCTCACTGTTTGTTGGTACTTTTATTGTAAGCCTCGTAGCCCCTGAATATCTCGTTTACATCCCTTTTTATCTTTCCCTGCTGACATTTCCAATTTTCCTTTTAATTTATGTGGCACTCTGGTTTAAAGAAAACAGACTGCGAGAACGACAAAAGGCGGAGGAGGTCATACGCATTACACGTGAGAAAGAAGAAATCCTTAAAACGCAAAACATCCGACTGGAGCAGGAAGTCGAAAACCGGACAACCGAGCTCAATAATTCCCTGAAAAGCCTCAAAGACACTCAGACCCAACTGGTCCATTCAGAAAAAATGGCCTCCCTGGGCGAGCTTACAGCCGGCATCGCTCACGAGATCCAGAACCCGTTGAACTTCGTCAACAATTTCTCCGAAGTGAGTAGCGAGCTCCTGCAGGAGATGAATGAGGAACTGGATAAAGGGGAGATTCGCGAAGCCAAAGCCATAGCCGCGGACCTGAAACAAAATCTCGAAAAAATCAACCACCACGGAAAACGGGCGGACGGCATTGTCAAAGGGATGCTGCATCACAGCCGTAGCAGTGATGGCAAGAAAGAACCCATAGACATCAATACTCTGGCCGATGAATATGTGCGCCTTGCGTATCACGGCCTTCGCGCCAAAGATAAATCCTTCAACGCGACCATTGAAACGGATTTTGATCCCGATGTTGGAAAAATATCTGTTGTTC
>NZ_JBAVZJ010000627.1:0-3929 GCF_049588695.1 Robiginitalea sp. | reverse complement strand
GGGTTACTGGGATCCAGGGTAATGCACCCTGTGGAATACGACTTTTGCTGATCGAACAGGGGGGTCCATGTTGTTCCCGCATTGACGGTTTTCCAGACACCTCCTGAGCCTACGGCCACATACCAGACATTGTCATTCTCCGGATGCATGGCGATATCCGCGATACGACCCGAAAGGAAGGCCGGACCAATGTTTCGGAATTTAAAAGCCTGCAAAGGCAATTCTTGTTTTTCGGCATCAGCGGCCTTGTTCTTTTTGCGTTGAGCATGAGCCGGGGTTCCTTGAAAAACAAAGAGGCCAGCGGCCAATAAGAGGAGGAAAAATCTTTTCATAATCGTTTGACTTTTAACAATCCCATAAATGTAGCAAATAATTGAGTCTTACTGGATATGTATAGAAAACTCCATGTGCTTAGAATACTCCCAAAGCGGGGTTAAGGAGACGCCAGAGTACCTCGAAAAGGCTCCGATACGCTTTAAAGCGCTGCGGTAAAAAAATGCACCTATTTTCCGTGGAAGCCATTTTAAGATTCATTATTTATCGTAATATTGCAATATAACAATTGATATGGGACTCACGAAATCAGAGATATTTACCGATACCCAAAACCGTATTGCCGCCTTTGCCAAAGCGCTCGGCCACCCTGCACGAGTGGCTATTCTCCAGCAGCTTTTTAAAACCGATTCCTGCATTTGCGGGGACCTTGTAGAGGAGATCGGTTTAGCACAACCCACCATATCGCAACATTTGCGGGAACTGAAGACGCTCGGGCTTATTCAGGGGAGTATTGAAGGTACACGGGTCTGCTATTGTATCGATAAAGAAAACTGGACGCTTATGAAGGAGATGCTCGTAACCTTTATGGATCAGGACATTCCCGCTCAGGAAGGCTGTTGCTAGATCATTGCTCAAAAAACCCCTACCATGACTGAAATGCCATCGAATCTATTTCCTGAAATTGAGAATCAAATTAAAAGCCTGGATCCTGAAGCCCTCCTGGAAGAACGACGAACCCTGCTGCAACCTTTGGTGGACTACATCCAAAGCCAGGTGCGGGAGAATCAGGAAATCCGTTTGAATTTTATCTGCACGCACAACTCGCGTCGCAGCCATTTGTCCCAGGTATGGGCACAAACCCTGGCCGCCTATCACAACCTGGAAAATGTGTCCTGTTACTCCGGGGGAACAGAAGCCACAGCCTTGTTTCCGGTGGTGGCGGAAACGTTTAAAAACTCAGGGCTTCAAATTGAAAAACTCTCCCAGGGCAACAATCCGGTATACAGCATCAAATATGGCGCTAATGCACATCCCATCATCGGATTTTCCAAAACCTTTGATGATCCGTTTAACCCCCGGTCTGGGTTTGCAGCCGTTATGACGTGTTCCCAGGCGGATGAAGGCTGCCCCTTTATCGCCGGGGCAGACCTGCGCGTCCCCATGACTTTTGAAGACCCGAAAGTATTTGACAACACCCCGCAACAGATGGAAAAATACCGGGAAAGAAGTGTGCAGATAGCCACCGAATTACACTATGTTTTCTCCAGAATCAATTCATAAGTATGGCACCGAAGAAACTCAGTTACCTCGATAGAAACCTCACCCTTTGGATTTTTATCGCCATGGCGATTGGGGTGGGGCTTGGATATTTTATCCCCACATTTCCTGAAATCATCCAGTCCTTTAGCGTGGGCACCACCAACATCCCGATTGCTATCGGACTGATTCTGATGATGTACCCCCCATTGGCCAAAGTCAATTACGCCATGTTGCCCAAAGTGTTCCGCAACACCCGGATCCTGTCCATTTCTTTGATCCTGAACTGGGTAATAGGCCCTGTCCTGATGTTTTTCCTGGCCATTACCTTCCTGCGCGACTATCCCGAGTATATGGTCG
This sequence comes from Robiginitalea sp., assembly GCF_049588695.1. GTDB lineage: Bacteria > Bacteroidota > Bacteroidia > Flavobacteriales > Flavobacteriaceae > Robiginitalea. The sequence continues at coordinate 2,036 of NZ_JBAVZJ010000627.1, read as the reverse complement.
GGCTCATCCTGATCGGGCTTGCCCGCTGTATTGCCATGGTACTGGTCTGGAATGACCTCGCCGAGGGCAGCAGCGAATACGGCGCAGGCCTCGTTGCCCTCAACAGTATTTTCCAGGTATTTGCCTATAGTTTTTACGCCTGGATATTTATTACCATCCTTCCCCCTTATTTTGGCTTCGAAGGTGCCATCGTCGATATTTCCATAGGAACGATTGCAGAGAGTGTGGCCATTTACCTCGGGATTCCCTTTGTGATGGGTATTATGAGCCGCTGGATCCTGGTACGCGCCAAGGGGGAAGAATGGTATACAGAAAAATTTATCCCTGCCATCTCGCCCATGACCCTTATTGCCCTTCTTTTTACCATTGTGGTTATGTTTTCCCTGAAAGGGGAGCTAATTGTGGAAATTCCCAAAGACGTGGTAATAATCGCCATCCCACTATTGGTTTACTTTACAATAATGTTCCTTATCGGGTTCTTCTTTACGAAAGCCACAGGGGCCGAATACGATAAAACAGCCTCGGTGGCCTTTACCGCCGCCGGGAACAACTTTGAACTGGCCATCGCAGTGGCGATTGCGGTATTCGGACTGAACTCCGGACAGGCCTTTGCGGGAGTCATCGGACCCCTGGTGGAAGTTCCCGCCCTTATCCTGCTGGTCCGGGTTTCTTTCTGGCTTCGAAGAAAATACTATTTGAAATAGCCGCTTGCGGCTACGAAAGCCGCTGCGTCATCCATACGGAGGATATCCTGGAGGGTTGGGTTGGTTTACACCAATTCAGACGATGCAGGCAGCGATTTGTTACGATTCACGAGTCGCTCCCCTGGAGTAAAAGCAGCTTATATTCCGGAAACCTAATATATCTTACTCCGCAACAATCTCGTTGTCAATAATTTCCAAAACACTGTCGATATAATTGAGAATCCCTTGGGACTGGGTGTTTATAAGGGCAATCCAACTCACCACAAAAGCCAGGTAATTTTCAAATTCAACGGAATTTTTCAAAATATCCAAATCCACAGGCATTCCGGAAAATCCGATTTCGTCATTCACTTCCTCAGGGGAGGACAACAAAATGGAATTAATCACCTGGTATCTGATCCGACTGTTAATAATGTTCCTCGCATTGTAATTCTTATATAGGAATGGACGAAAGTGGTTGTGGTTATAACTATTGTACATGTCCTCATCTTCCTTGAAATCCTCGATCATAGAATTCCATGAGGAAAGCGTGTCGTTTAGCTTTTCATTACGCAAAAGTGTGAGCTTGTCCGTGGAAGTCAATTGGTTCAACACCCCCAATGAAGGATCAAAAGTATATACAGGTAGGGCTACGGCTAAGAGACTGTCCACCTGAGAAGGAGTATTATACTCAGACTCACCATCTACAAACCTCAGCAATTCCCTGGCAGACTGTAAGGCTTTATCTCTCATAAGTACTTTTTGAACCAACTGTTCTCTGTTGGCCAGAAATTCATTTTTTAACTGCTTCAGAAACACCTGAGCCTCTGCACGGGATTCTCGCTCACTAGTCCAGGCATCTACTTGCAGGGCGATTAAAATCCCAAAAATGACGATGATGATCTCTCCAATGGTATACAGCAGATACTTGCTGAACCTGTTTTTGGGAAGCAGTCGCCGGCGAAATTGGTTGAAAAGGCGTGACATAAGGTAAGTCTGATGACTTTCTCAAAATACAAAAAATAAAGTGTCTTTTACCCGATGGGACTTTACCTATCTTGTATTATCCCAGGTAGCTTTGGCATAAAGGCATTAAGCGCCTCTCGACCAGGTCTTCCAACTCGCTTTAAAAACGAAAAAACCCCTTTCGTTAAGGGGTTTTTAGTTATGGATCTGTCGTGTTCTATTCTTAGGAAACAGAGCTCAGTAACTCCTTATTAATAACGTCTTCCAAAACGTGCTTGGGCAAGGCCCCGGCCTGCATCATAGGTTCCTTACCAACAGGGATAAACAAAATGCTTGGGATACTTCGAATCTGAAAGATAGCTGCCAGTTCCTGTTCTACCTGGGTAT
>NZ_JBAVZJ010000626.1:0-3036 GCF_049588695.1 Robiginitalea sp. | reverse complement strand
CGTTAGATCACTCCAAAGTGGATTAAAATCAAAGCTATTCAGGCTTCTGATGTTTGATCACCCTATGTTTGCCAAATGGGTTTATCGAATTCACCAGGCCCGATTGCACCCCTTTCCAGGCAAAATTCCCGAGGCCTTTGTACATGACCCTGTCAAAGGCAATTTCTCCCACCACCAATCTTCCATTGTGGTGGGGATTGGATTTTTTCAATAAAGTGTTTGCGACCCAGGAAAGCGTTTTCTTTTTTTGATGATCGGGTTTGTCGATCTCCACGGTAAGGTCGTGGTAACGCAGCGTTAGTTCTCCTTTCACGGCATAGGGCGTACCGGTCATGTGAAAATTCAGGCCATCCAGCCTTCCCGAAGTAAACTGCAGGCCCAGGGCCGGGAGCACGGTTTTATTAAGACTTGCAAAATTAGCTGCCTTTTCGGTATGCCCCGAAAGGTGAAAGGTATGGTGGTTGTAGGGCATATTGAGTTTGACCCCAACAGGTACCGATCGGTCTAATTTGGCAGAAAGCTCAATTTCCAGGGGTTTATCGCTTTGGAGACTGTCCTGTATGGAAGTAAGACGATTCAGGCGCACCTGAAGGTCTGAAAAATCCAACACCAAAGGGGGCTTGGAATAATCCGACTGTTCGGTATATTGGAGATAGGAATTTTTCACAAGAATTTCTCCGACATGTAAAGGAAAATCCAGGGCTGCCATTTTCTGATTTAAAAGCAACACCCGCTTGTCCGTGTTAAACGGCTTTGTTTTATCCCTGAAAATATTCAGGTTTAGACTGTCCAGTTCCATTTTTTTCAGGACTACAATCCCATGGTCGAGAAATCTGTCCAGATTAAAGTCTTCCAGGAAGAGTCGCTCAACGGTTGCATCGTAAATCTCATAACTGTATTGGGATTTGTCCCGGAAGGTTTGACGATCCTCCCGGGGCGCGAAGATGATACCCTCGATCTCGAGGTCATCCGAATCGTAAGTGTACTTCAGGTCGGTTATGGAGACTTGGTACAGGGCCTTTTTTAAATTGAGAACCTGGGCATTTAGCTGGAGGACCAGGTTGCGGAGGTTGGGTTCAAAATAAGATTTATCATCCCCTTTGGCTTTAATTACCGACAGTCCGTCTACATTTCCGCCCCCAGAGTGGAAAGACAGTAGCGTATCGGACGTCCCTTTACGAATTTGATGCATATCAAAACTGCCCAAATTAAAACGACCCAGGGTAAGCTTTTTGATTCCAGGCAGGCGAATCCCCTCTATTCCCGAACCCTTGGGCTTTGATATCTCTTTTGAGGTCTTCTTTCGTTTTAGGGGCACCAGGTGGTCCACAGTTACCGCCTTCACATCGATCTCATCAATCTCAATATTTTTATCCCATAGGAAATTCAGAAGACCGATCCCCTGAACAGTAATTTCATCGGCATAAATGGTCTTCAGTGCCTTACCGCCGGTAGTATCTGTTAAGAACGCCTCCCGGTATTCTTCCAGCGGGCTCATCTGGAAATCGGTAAACGTAATGCGTTGAGAGACGATATCTATATCAAGTTTGTCGTAGGAAAACCGGTAGGTGGGTGAAGCCCATCGCACCTCGAGCTTTTGCCGCAGGTATGCATCCAAAGTTGTCTCGAGAATCGGGTTGATCATGCCCTTGGCGACGATAAAGAGGCCGACAAGAATCAACACTATAGTACCAATAAGTATATTCCTGCGTTTCTTTTTCTGAGTCATAGTCTTGGGTCTTTATGACTGCCTGAGGCTCCATCGTTCTTATAACACGGCCGGCGGGGTTAAAGATAACACGAATACGTTCATGTTTGTATGAATTCAAAGAATCCTCATCCGGAGGGTACAAATGAAGCGTAATGCCGATAGCGCTCCAGGATCTGCCTGACGTACCTGTAGGGTTCAACACCCCTGAGATACCCGTATTGCACAGCGGGATCATTATAGTTTTTTGGATAGCTCAACCCGAGAATAACCTGGTCTACGTTATCCTCCCAGCAGTCGGGATCCAATCCCCGGGATGCCGCAAGTCTTCGGGCATCCTCCACATGGCCGAGACCGCAGTTGTAAGCTGCCAGGGTAAACCGGATGCGGTCTGTGCTGTCTGGGATATGTTCAAAAGCCCTTGCGAGTTGTTTAAGATATCGGACGCCCCCCTTTAAACTTTCCTCCGGGTTTTCAGGATCCATCACACCCAGTTCTTCAGCGGTATTCGGCATAAGTTGCATCAGCCCCCGGGCGTTGGTCCAGGCAGTAGCATTTGGGTTAAAGCGGGATTCCTGATACACCTGGGAGGCGAGCAGTCGCCAGTCCCAACCCAGGGTATTGGCGTACATCTGAATCAGGCTGTCACACGGACTGATCCGTCCCTCGGTAAGGCTGAAGAAGTCGCTTTTAACGCGACGCTTAAAACTTCTCCGGTTTTCGAAGTATTTATTGTAGATATAATAAAAGTCATCATGGGTTTTTTCCTGCTGAATCCATTGATTCGTGGCTTTCTTTAAGGCAGTGGCATTTTTGCGCATGGCCCATCCGATGCGCTGGGAAAAACTCACCGGTACCCGCACATCGAGTATCGGATAGCTAGAAGCATTGATCTGCGCCAGGTTGCGGTCCGCGACGGTGTATTTAATTTTTTTATCTACGACCATCTTGATGATTTCGTCTGTAGAGAGGTTCCCCTGGAGCGTGTCGAGTATGATAGGACCGCCGATTTCCCGGGAGAGGTTTTCGAGCCTTCTGAGATAGGACGAATTTTTACGTACACTTACCGTATCCCGTATCAGTTCCACGGGGTCCTGGATAAGGTTTTTTCCGATGCCGTCCAGGGTGAGGGACCGCCAATTATCGGGTTTGCGCTGAACCAGCACTTGTTTGGTGAGGTAGAAGTAATCTGAAAAGGAAACTTCTTTCTTTCGACCTTCTGTAATGGCCAGGCCGTGGGCTACAAGGTCTACCTGGCCGCTTTGAAGGATTTCGAGCATCTGGTCCAGGTCCTGTGCCACCCGCAGTTCCAGCTCAACCCCAAGGTG
>NZ_JBAVZJ010000625.1:0-9497 GCF_049588695.1 Robiginitalea sp. | reverse complement strand
GATCTGCGGTTATTGAAGTCAGCGGAAGGAAAAGGTTCTTAAAAAAGGACGGGGTTAAGACGGGTGACGTCTCAACCGTCGCTAAAACCAAATATAAACATCGTGGGTTCCTCGGAGAGGAAAAGTTTACCCGAACGTTTTAAGAAGCATCAGCACAATTAAGAGGTTTAAAATGGCATAAAAAAAGGCAGGGGTAGATTGAATGAAACTATCCCTGAGACGTATCCGGACCGCCAGCCCCATAAACATGAGGACCATAAGACCGGCGGCTCCCGTAACTGCCAGAGGGAAATAGAACAAACCGCCAAGCAGGGAAAGCGCTCCTATAATCTGCAAGGCACCAATAAGTCGCCTGTATTGATTTAGCCCGTAGCGCTCAAACTCCTGCCGCATGAATAACGAAGTCAGGCAAGAGTAGCCAAAAAAAAGAAATGAGATTGCCGAGAATAGAATACACGCTAAAAGGATGGGAGAAATTGCATTCATTTAGGTTCGCAATTTACCGAAAAACAAGTTTAAGAGTAGAACAATGGAATACTTAATTATCATCATTAAAGTATTTATTTTTCTAAGCATTGTGAATGTTTGGTTCTTTCGGTTTAATAAACCGACATCATGGCGCGGTGGCCAGGCGGCCAACATGAAGCGGGAATTTGAAGTCTACGGATTGTCTGAGTCCGTAATGTATCTGGTTGGAGGTCTTAAGGTTCTGGCAGCTACATTGCTCATGGTTTCCATCTGGGTGCCACAACTTACCCTTCCTGCAGCGGGAATTATGGCAGTCCTCATGGCCGGGGCGATATCGATGCACCTCAGGGTAAAAGACCCTTTGAGAAGCTCTTTCCCCGCACTCTCCTTCCTTGTTCTATCCCTTTTTTTAATGTTCTCTAGCTCATTCTAATGATATTTGACACGACCTGTAAAAACGAAGATTATGACGTGGAAAGCGCGTCTTTGGTGGGTAAGCCCTTTACTCTGCTCGAACGTATAAAAAAAGGTGGTATTGGCTCTGGCCGTTTGATGATTCACAAAACCAGTCCTAAATTGAATCTGGGTAAATTGAAATTTTCCGAAATCGACTATGCCAATATCGAATTACGGCCTAAAGGTATTATCGTACATTATACAAAAAAGCTGGAACGTTTTTCGTGGATTATCCCTTACTATCGGTTGGTTATCTATAGTACGAAATCCTTCAGTATCCACGCCAATGGAAACTTTATACAGTTTCTAAAAAACGAGAACTACAGGGCAAACAAGAAGTTTATTGAAAAAATGTCCGAGCTTAAAGCAGATTTTCTCAAGCTGGAATACTATGATTATTAGTGAAATATGATACTATTCCCTGGGATACAGCAATGTTCTTTAAAGCCAGGATCATCGTCACGGCATTCGGTATCTGCAATCCTCATTATCCAGTTCAAATCAATTCGAAGGTCTCTGATTTACAATTTATAGTTCTGGATTGAACAGCCGTTTATCAAAAGTAAAGGGTTCGCTGGAAATGATCTTTACGGATCCTATGTCTTTATGTACCGGGTTGATTAAATAATTGTAGTCTCCCTGTACAATGACCGACGGTACTTTTAACGCCAGGGATTTGTTTTTCCTGATAAAATTGTCCCCCTCGGTTTGGGTGAACTCCGAAGGAGGATGTGTTTTCCAATCCTTCCCTTTTAGCCTGCTTAACGGGTAGTTTTGAATAAAGTTATCAGGGATCTCGATTGTGGTCAAATAGTAGTCACTTGGCGCATTTTTCAGAGCAACATGCACGGCAACTTCAAGATTTGCCAAAGCCCTGGACTCGGAAGTGTAGACCATGCGGGTTCCTTTATTGTTCCAACGGCCACCGTACTTTTCCGCACCTATCCCTGAGAGATCGTTGTTGTACTTTTTTTTGCCCAACCGATAGACTATCATGCCAACACGCCATGTTCCAGGCGACCGAGTTCATCCTTTACCATATTGATCCCGATACTTGTATCTAAAAGTTCCTTTGGTTTGACCCCTCCAAGAGCGATACTCTCTGAGCTTATCCATTCAAAAAGGTTTTCCCGCTCACCAAAGACGGACTGCCCGTAGTTCAGCAATTGGTATATTGAAAGTATTCTTTCGCTCTGTTCTTTACGAAAGGTTTTGTTTTCCTCACGGTGCCTTTCCATGGTCCTCACGGATACATTGAGATATGCGGCCCATTCCTTGCTGGTAAAGGGAGTACGATCTGATACTTTTTTGAAGTCACTATAGGAAATACCTTCTCTCACCAATTTAATAAGGAGGTAAGATCGTTTGTCATCGTTCCATGAATAGGATATACCGCCTTCGTTGTTCTCGAACAATTTTAATGCTGTTGCCATCTATTTCTAATTGGTATTTATAAAAATACGACATATGTCGCTTAATAAACGACAAAGGTGTGTTAAAATTGTTTTGGCGGCATTGTCTATATAAGGATTTAAAAAGTTAAACATATGATTAGAATATAGTTAGGTGCACATCTTTAGGTTTAGCACTTTTGACCTTGTTTATTGATACGGTTTTGCCAGTAGTGCTTTTTACTCGAATAGTTCCCTTTTTTCAATTCGCATTTTTACTACAGACTCATCTCGTTGGACTTTTTAGATTATGTCATTGTTTTCTTCGAGTAATCCTCTGAAAAGTGTGCTCACGTAGATATCCTCATCATTTCGGTTTAACGAGAAGCCGAATATGCTGGGCTTTTTTTTGGCTTTTTCCTCTCTGCAATTCACAAGTTGCTGGCTTGGTCGGTATTTATCTGGTAGGTTGCCAGACCCCAATGTTTTATTGCTTCTTAAACAATGGCATAATGGACCAATATAATGCAGAATTAAAATTGATTGTACCTTAGAGAACTATGCAGCACACTGATCGTAATGCCCCGTAAAATCTAAAAATCAGTATAGAAACGTTTTCGAAAATGACCGGGAATAAATGTATTGGAATCACTGGAGGTAGCGGACATCTTGGCACTGGGCTGATACTCAAATGCCTGAATGAAGGATTTGAGGTAAGGGCCTTGTTTCATAAGACCGCTCCAAGGATTGAGCACCCCCGGCTTACATGGGTTCAGGGAGATATTAATGACCTGAACCAGCTTAAACAGACTTTTAAAAAAGTAGATCTTATTATTCATTGTGCAGCCATCATATCCCTGGACCAGTATTCCAAAACCCTGCTATATCGGGTAAATGTTGATGGAACAAATACGATTATTGCACTTTGCAAATTCTTAAAGGCTAAACTGATCTACATCAGTTCTTCCACCGCCATTGTTGATCCTTCAAACGATCAAACATTCAATGAGGAGGGACCCTACCGCAAACCTGAGGATTTTTACTATGGCTATACCAAAGCGCTCAGTGAAAAAGCGGTCCTCAAAGCTATTAAAGAAGATGGTTTGGAGGCTTTTATCTTACGACCGACTTCTATAGTTGGAGCTCCAGATAATGGACCCTCTCTATTTGGTAAAGCTTTACTAAAAATGAACCAGGGCAAGTTACCCGTCCTTTCCACGGGAGGACATCATTTGGTCGACCTTAGAGATCTCTGCCAAACTATAGTAAATAGTTTTGAACATGGAAAAACTGGCCAGATCTACCTGCTGGGAGGGCCTTATATAAGTATTGCCAGGCTTGGAAAATTATGTCGGCCTAAGGGTGTTTTTATTACGCTTCCGGCAGAATTACTGATGTTATTTGCTCCATTGATAGAACGATTGTCCAGCACCTTTGGTTTTAAAACAGCGCTCTCTAAAACAAGTCTCAGGCTATTAAAAGAAGCCTCTAAACGGATAGATTGTTCAAAAGCTCAGAAAGCCTTAGGGCACACGAATCGTCCCATTGAAGAGACCGTTATTGATTTCTTGAATTGGTATAAAAGTCAAAAACAGTGATATCCATCGACCACTTTTATATATTTTGTTATGTCTGGCTCGGTCTCGCAGGAATTACATTTGTCACACTGCAGTTTGTCACGGCACCTTATGGCCGGCATGTTAAAAAGGGCTGGGGTTCCCTCATCCCAAATGAGTTGGGATGGTTTCTTATGGAACTGCCCTCATTTACGATTGTGTTCCTGTGTTGGATATGGTCCGAGTCCAGTAATTATGCTCAAATGCTTTTTGGTCTATGGAGCATGCATTACTTCTTTAGAACATTTGTATTTCCTTTTCGAATCAAAACAAAAGGTAAAAAAATGCCCATATCCATCATGTGGTCCGGGGTATTCTTTAATATTATAAATGCAGGAATAAACGCGTATTATCTATTGGTTCTGGAGCATTATTCATCGGATCATTTCTACAGTTGGAAGTTTTACCTTGGGGCATTCCTTTTTGTCATGGGTTTTTTGGGTAACCAAATCAGCGATACCATGCTCATTCGCTTGCGAACGGATAAGGATCAGTCTTACAAAATACCACAGGGATTTTTATTTAAGTATATCTCCTGCCCTAATCATTTTTGCGAAATAATGCAATGGGCTGGATTTGCCCTTATGGCCTGGAATTTACCAGCACTGTGTTTTCTGGCCTGGACCGCAGCCAATTTGTTACCAAGAGCCATGAAGCATCATCAATGGTACCTCGACCATTTTCCGGAATATCCTAAAAATAGAAAAAGCATCATTCCTTTTATCTTGTAGCTTCACTTAAATATCGCGATATTTAATCCATATAGCACAGGCTTGTCTTATGAGAATCAAAGCACAAACATTTCCGGAAACGATTGTGAAATTTAAATGGCCCGTACTGCTTATAACCGGCATGATTACAGTTTTTTTTGGACTTCAACTTTCCAAGCTAAGCATCAATGCTGATATCTTAAAATCACTGCCGGACGACGACCAACATGCCCGGCTTTTAAAGGATATAGGCCTCAACTTCGGAGGTAATAATATCGGCTTACTCATCCTCGAAACCGACAATATTTACAACACGGAGGTACTTACTCATATTGCCACTATAACGGATAGTCTGGCCACTATTGACGGTATTGTTTCGGTATCGAGTATCAGCAACATCATCAATATAAAAGGAGAAGAAAACGGAATTGAGGTTGGAAAACTGGTAGATCCCTATGCCATGCCCACCACCCAAGAAGCCTTTGATGAGCTGCGCGAGCGTATTCGCAGCAACAAACTTTACAAAGACGCCATTGTTTCAGAGGATGAAACTTCAGCCCTGATTTTATTTTACCTCAGTGAAGATGCCATTGTAAAGGACGTGGCCACTTCGGTTATCGAAAAGACGGACCAACTAAAGCTTCCCGAAAACTTGTACTATACGGGATCACCGATGCTGGTCAGTTATATTTCCGACCTAATGCGAAAGGATTTAGTGCGCCTGTTGCCGCTTGCTTTTCTGGTCATTGCCGTGGTACTTTTTCTCAGTTTCAGATCCTGGATGGGAGTGGTTTTACCCCTGGGTACCGCTATTATCGCCATCATATGGACCCTGGGTAGTATTGCCTGGCTGGGCTACAGCATGTCTATGATATCTAATAACATCCCAATTATTTTATTGGCTGTTGGCAGTGCTTATACCATTCATGTTATCAATAAGATTCAACTGGAGACGGATCAACTTAAAAGCAAACGTGTAAGTAAAGGTTTGGCCAATGTTGCTACTGCGGTTGTCCTGGCTGGTATCACAACTGCCATTGGGTTCATCTCATTCATCTTTGGAGCCTATTTAGATATGATTGTTGAGTTCGGAATCTTTACAGCCCTGGGAACCTTGTATTCATGTGTTCTGGCCCTGACTTTTGTTCCTGCGGTCATGGCTTTGGGTGCAAAACAAAGCAAAGAAGCTTCATCTCATACAAAACTCAGTATTGCGGATACCATAGCCAGCCGCCTGGTGCAAATAACCATCAAAAGACCTAAACGGGTCATTGGGGTTTGGTTAGTCCTGATTGCAGTTGGGATCGGGGGTATTTTTATAATTGAGCGAAGTGTGAATATTCAGGAGTACTTTAAAGAGGGGAATCCGGCACGAACCGCAGAACAGATTATGATGGATAAGTTTGGCGGCACAAAACCTGTTTTCATGCGGTTCACAGGGGATATTTTAAATCCGGAACTACTTCGGAAAATGAAGGAGGCAGCTGTGTATATGGAGCAAAGCCCCGATATAAATTCTACCCTGTCGGTAGCTGACCTCATAGCGGAACTAAACTTCGCAATCACGGGAGAACGCAGTATTCCGGAAGATCCAGAACAGATTCAGCAGCTCTGGTTCCTCCTGGATGGAAATGAAACTCTGGAGCGGCTGGTAAGTCCGGACCTGAGCCAGGCCATAATCATTTCTAAATTTAAATCACCAGACAACCAGTCTAAACTGCAGTTCTCAGAATATATGGATGATTTCATTTCTAAGCAGGAGTCCGATGCCATTGAAATTGAAATAACGGGAATGCCTTTCGTAGACGTGCTTATGGACAGAAGTTTGATTAATAGTCAGATAGGCTCCATTATGATTGCCTTATTGTTTGTGGTCATCGTCATAGGCCTGGTTTTGAAATCCTTTAAGTATGGTGTTTTATCTACGCTGCCCATCATCGCCGCCATTGCTCTTCTCTTTGGCATCATGGGCCTGACAGGGATCTCCTTAAATATTGGGACGGTTTTGGTAGCCAGTGTGGCGCTGGGTATAGGAATCGATTATTCCATCCATATCATAGCACAATTTAACAAGCAATTCAAAATTCATAAGGATGTAAAACAAGCAATCTATGAAAGCGTGGCTACCAGTGGAAAAGCCATTATAATTAATTTTCTTGCGGTATCCCTGGGGTTTTTGGTACTGGTTTTTTCCGAAATGGTACCATTATTGTATTTTGGAGTGTTAATCGCGGTAAGTATGGTGAGTTCTGGCCTGGGAGCACTGACCTTATTGCCCGCTATTCTATTGATAATAAACAAGGAAAAAAATGAATAGGATTACTCTTTTTGCTTCACTTATTCTAGCAGGTCTGATCTTTAAGGTGCACGGACAGAACCCTCAGGAGGTGCTCACTAAAATGGATGAACTCATGTCTGCACCAGTAGATCGGGTGGCCACGGTACAAATGACAGTGACCAATAAAAGGGGGGAAACTAAAACAAGGGAGGCAGAGTTAAAGCAGATGGGATCGGAATACCGGCTTTATCGGTACACCAAACCAGAAAACAAAGCGGGTATTGCCACCTTATCCCTGCCTGATGGTAAAATGTGGCTGTATATGCCTGCCTTTGGTAAAGCGATAAAAATCACCTTATTAAGTAAAAGTCAGGCCTTTACAGGTACAGACTTTTCATATGAGGATATGAGTGGTATTCCTTATAGCAACCGCTATCAGGCCAATTTTGTAAATTCTGAAAATGAAAAAGAATTACTCCTCGACCTAAGTCCAAAATCCGATCAAACAGAGTATTCACGTATTTTATTATCTCTGAACAAGCAGTACGGATACCCCATGCAAATGGCCTTTTATGATAAAAATGGCGCCTATATTAAAAAAGCGGATTACAGTTACACCAAAGAGGGTGGTTATTGGTTCGCCAAACAAGTAGTCATGACAGATCTTCGAAAAGATCATTCTACTGCGATAGAGATCAAGGATATCCGTTTTGACACCGGTTTATCAGAAAAGGACTTTACAATTGAAATCTTAAAAACGCCTTCAGAAGACCGTTAATTGGTAAGGAAATCATACCTCTTGTCCTGGTATTTTTGTTTTAGAAGCTCGGCCTTTACCGACCGCATGGTTTCGAAGGGGGATTCATCTGCAAATAAATTGGAAAGCCATCCCGGTATGCCTTTACCCGGATCTACGTGCATCTCAAAAACAACAGATAAGTCCCCCCCAGGAAGCACAGTAGCTTCCCAATACCCTTCACCAGTTAGCAGCACCAAACCTTCATCCTCATAGGAAGCGTCATTTAAAAGTTGAATCTCGATGCGCAATTGCCTGTCAATGGCGTCCCATTTAAATATGTTCCTGTAAATACCATAGCGGTTGCTGTATGGGAAGGGTGCTTTAGCTTCGGCAAAATAAACCTGCAGGGTATCTCCACTTCGTTCTAAAAGTTTTGTGCGCTTTAATTTATAACCCCAGTTTTCTAAGCTTTCAACATCTAAAATCAAGGCGACAAATGACGCCACATCTGCCTTTATAACAGCCGTCGACTTAAAGGCTTTAAAGTCGGAACCCGCTACTTTTTTTGTAAATACGCGAATACCTTCAGCATTGTTAATTTCTTCCCAGTTCTCCTGCCCGCTTAGTTGCGGCAACACTGTAAAAGCCGTGAGCAGGGTACATATAATTTTGTATGTATGGAATTTAAACAACCTGAATATGCTTTGGGATCTCATACCCAAAAGCCTCCATCGATGGCCGGAGTTGCACCAAAAGGGATTCCATTTGAGATTGTGATATAACGTGTTGGTTTTTTTCGTAAGACTTCATTTTATCTATAAAGGACTGGAATTGCGGTTTCGCAGCATCATAGCCTTCTAAGTTTAATGCCTTGTAAATGTATTCAACACATTTCAGGGGGTTTTGTTCTAAGTTATCAAAGGAGATTTCTGAATATTGCCCCTCGGGGATGAGAGTCTTTTGATCAAAAAAGTCCTTCATAATGGTTTTATACAAGTCAATGATGCTTTGTTGACGCTCCTCTTTTGTAATCTGCTGTAATTGTAAATGAGGCATCATATTTTTAAAAAAATTGTCGGTAGAGAGGTAGACCTCAACAGGATTTCTGTGAATAAAAATAAATTTTGCCTTGGGGAACCTCTTCAAAAGGTGCTCTACGCGGCCTGTATGACTTGGGTTTTTCGAAAGGTAGACGGATGATCCGGTGTTTTTTAGTGCTTTTGAAATTAAAAGCTCATAGTCTTTATTCCATTGGTTGATTAGACTTGGGCTAGCGTTTTTAAACCGAATACTCCTTTCATAAATACGTCTTATATCTTTCGGAAACATCCAGAAATAGTAGAAACACAAAGGTGTTTTAGCACCCAGAGCAAACTCTTCTTCCTGAGGAAGTTGCATGCCCAATCGCACATTATCTCCGGCGCGCTTCCCCGGTATAAGCAGTCGGGCAAAACCTTCAAATATAAAATACCCCAGGCGATTGAACAAGGTATCAGGAAACACACTCTGATAGGTCGTTGTATAACCCATTTGGGGATCCTGGGAGATCAAATTGTGCAAATGGGTAGTGCCACTACGCCAGTGACCGACAATGAAAATAAGTTCCGTTCCTTCCTTAAGTTGCCTGTATCTGGGGTTGATAAACAAACGCTCATAGGTTCGGAAGGGCCAATTGATCAAATTAATTAAAACCATCAAAAGAAAGCGGGGCCAATACCTGAACTGAATCTTAAAATCCCGCAGTAGAGTCCACAGCACGTTCAGGGAGTACCCTACAGCCGGTGGCATCAATACCCCCTTTTTGCTTGCTTTTTTAGTCGCGTTCATACACCTTTACAG
>NZ_JBAVZJ010000624.1:0-2712 GCF_049588695.1 Robiginitalea sp. | reverse complement strand
TGCACTAACGGACTTCAGGATTCCGGTAGGAACAGCCTTTGTGCTTGAAGGTTCTGCCTCCGACCCGGATATAGGGGATGTGTTGACTTATGCGTGGGAACAAATAGACAACGGGGTCGTAACCCGGGAAAATTTCGGACCTGAAAACGCCGCCGGGTCTAATTTCAGATCCTTAAGGCCCCGGGTAGATTCCGTACGGTATTTCCCAAGGCTGGACAGGGTAGTCACCGGAGACCTGACCCAGACCGATCCCGAAATTGGATCTGCCTGGGAAACCGTGGCTACGGTAGATCGGGAATTGAACTTTGCGCTTACCGTAAGGGACAATGCTCCTGGTGGGGGACAAGTGAATTCAGACCTGCTGAAGGTCCGGGTGGAAGAAGAGGCAGGCCCATTTCGCCTGCTTAGCCAGGGGAGTCCGCAAACCTATGCGATGGGCAGCGTACAGACACTCAACTGGGATGTCGCCGGAACGGATGGTGCCCCGATTAATACGCAGCTTGTGGATATTTACCTCTCTGCAGACGGGGGACTGAGTTTCCCTTTTCGTATTGCGCAGGGACTTCCGAACACGGGCTCCGCCAAGGTTCAGATCCCAAGGGTCTTTACCCCCTTCGCCCGTTTTATGGTAAGGGCTTCTGAGAATGTATACTTTGCGATAAACAGTGCAGATATTGAACTCACTGAGGAGCCCTTCCTGCTGTATTTTGATGCCATTCAGGAAGTGACCTGCCAGGGAGGGGATGCCATTTTTGAATTTACCTACCAGACATTCGGCGGCTTTAACAACCTGGTTAATTTTGAAGTGGATGGCCTTCCTGCAGGGGTTACCGCTGCTTTCTCCGAAGATTCTGCCTTGTCGGACGACACCCCGATTCAACTTGCGGTGGGGAACACTGCCCTTGCCGTCCCGGGGACATACCCTTTTGAAGTGCGGGGAACGGATGGTGAAACCAGCATAAGTGTCCCATTGACCCTGACAATCACGAATACCGAGATCAGTATCCCCGACCTGAGTTTTCCTGAGAATGGTGGAATCGATATCAGTTTGCAACCCGAGTTGCAGTGGGAACAGCAGGCATTGGTTTCGGCCTATGATTTCGAATTAGCCACTGATCCTTCATTCATTGACCCTGTGGCGGCAATCCGGGTTTTTCGCAACAGTTACAGACCCGGTAAGCTGGAGGAGAATACCGAGTATTACTGGCGTGTGAGGTCAGTTACGGCCTGTGGGGAAGGTGTTTTTTCAGCCCCGTTCAGTTTTACAACCATCAGTTCTGAATGCCGCAGCAGTAGTGCCCCTAACCTGCCGATAACCATCAGTTCGGTCGGAACCCCTACCATTACCTCTGTAATTGCCGTGGCAGATGACCGTCCGATATTGGGGGTTCGCGTGGCCCTTGAAGTCAGCCATTCTTTTGTTTCCGATCTTGTTATAAGCCTCACCTCTCCTTCGGGTACTACGGTGAACCTGCTGTCGAATTCCTGTGGAGAGGCGAATGATATCGATGCCATTTTCGACGCCGAAGCACCGGCCTTTATTTGTTCCGATAACCCGGCCATATCGGGTGTTGTGCGTCCTTTGGGTTCTCTGAGTGCTTTTTCCGGGGAATCCAGTTTCGGGGAATGGGTGCTCACCATCGAAGATACGGCTCCGGCTGATGGTGGCCTGTTGGAAGGCTTTTCCCTGGAATTGTGCGTGGAAGGTGCTTTTAGGCCGGATGCGGACGGGGATGGGGTTTTGGACGATGGGGACGATCTTTGCCTGGGGACACCCCCTGGCGCCACCGTGGATGCCAATGGGTGCCAGGTCTTCCGGTTTCCGGATTCCCAATTTGACATTACCCTTTTTAGCGAAGCCTGTATAGGAAGTGCCGACGGAAGGATAGCGGTAGAGGCTAAGGAAGATTTTAACTATTCAGTATCCGTCCAGGGTGGTGGCACCACAGTCACGGATACTTTTTTCAGCAGTTATGAGCTGGGGAATTTGAGTTCGGGGACTTATACCGTTTGTTTGGGCGGGACAGAGGGTACAAACACTTATGAACCCCAGTGTTTTGAGGTTCGGATCGGGAGTCCGGATCCGATTTCTGTTTTCACAAATCCAGCGCCGGATTTAGCATCGGTTGCGTTAACCCTGGAGGGATCTGAGTTCTTTGTGGTCACCCTGAACGGAATACGGCAGCAGGTAAAAGGCCCCGGGCTAACACTCGATTTAAAAACAGGTTTAAACCGCTTAAAGGTAGAAGGTGTACCAGCCTGTAAAGGCGTTTTTGAAGAGACCTTTTTTCGGACAGAGGGTCCTCTGATCGCCCCGAATCCATTCCGGGACCGGATAGAAATAAGGGTGCCCGAGGCACAGACCCCGGTACGGGTACAGGTGTTTAATGCTTCCGGGATTTTGGTGCGAAGCCGGCGGGTTCAACCGGAGTCCGGTAAGGTACTGCTGGATCTCAGCGGGTTGCCCACGGGGCTGTATCTCTTTGAAATTGAGCAGGGAGACCTAAATTTTTCACGTAAAGTATTCAGGGAATGAAAAAGACCGTCTTAATCCTAAGTGTTTTGTTGCTGGTATCTGCATGCAGTGGGGATGAACCCGCGGATACTACACCGGGGGAGGTGAATCTTGTTTTTCCTGAAAACAACTCACTCTGCGTGACTGGAATTCCCCAGCCCTCCGACCGGAGCGAGGTGACCTTCACCTGGCAGGCT
>NZ_JBAVZJ010000623.1:0-1714 GCF_049588695.1 Robiginitalea sp. | reverse complement strand
TCTATTTGCAAATAACAAAACCGGGGTGGCCGATATGGTCATGGACCCTTCGAATCCGAACAAATTGCTGGTAGCGCTATGGGAACACAAGCGCGACCCCTGGTTTTTTAAATCCGGTGGAGAAGGCAGCGGACTCCACATGACTCATGACGGAGGTAAAACCTGGAAAGCCCTGGGTGAAAAAGACGGGCTTCCGAAAGGAGACCTCGGAAGAATTGGACTCGCGATCGCCCCGGGCAATCCGGAAATCATCTATGCGCTTGTGGAGGCTAAAAAAAATGGACTTTATAAATCTGAGGACGGAGGATTTACCTGGAAGAAGATCAACGATAAAAGCGATATCGGAGACCGTCCTTTTTACTACTCCGACATTTTTGTCGATCCGCAAAATGAAAATCGGGTCTATTCCGTATTTACTTACGTCAATGTATCCGAGGACGGGGGTAAGAATTTTGAACAACTCATGCCGGCTTACGGTGCAGATAATGGAGTCCACCCGGATCACCATGCCTGGTGGATCCATCCAGAGGACGGTAAGTTTATGATCGACGGGAATGACGGGGGTCTGAATATCACCCGTGATGGGGGACGCACCTGGCGCTTTATCGGGAACTTGCCCGTAGGACAGTTCTACCACATCAGCGTAGACAATGAATTTCCGTACAATGTCTATGGCGGTATGCAGGATAATGGATCCTGGAGGGGGCCTGCCTATGTATGGCGCGCTCAGGGAATTCGCAATTCTTACTGGCAGGAAATCGCCTTTGGAGATGGTTTTGACGTCGTTCCCGATGTGGAGGATTCCCGGTACGGATACGCCATGAGCCAGCAGGGGTATGTGCGCCGTTACGACTGGATGACCGGAAATGATTACAGCGTCAGACCAACCCCTCCGGATGCGGAAACAGAATTGAGGTTTAACTGGAATGCGGGAATCGGACAGGATCCTTTTGATTCCAAAACCGTGTACTTCGGAAGTCAGTTTGTCCATAAGAGCACAGATAAAGGCCTGACCTGGGAAGTCATATCTCCCGATCTGACGACTAACGATCCGGAAAAACAAAAACAAAGCGACAGCGGGGGCCTGACTATGGATGCCACAGGAGCCGAGAATCACTGTACGGTTCTGGTTATCGAACCCTCCCCGGTTGAAAAAGATATGCTCTGGGTGGGTTCAGATGACGGTAGGGTACACTACACCCAGGATGGTGGGCAAACCTGGACAGAGGTTACTGCCAATATTAAAGGCCTGCCCGCGGGAAGCTGGATTCCCCAAATCCGGGCTTCTAAAACGAAAAAAGGGGAAGCCCTTCTGGTGGCTAACGACTATAGACGCCACAATTATACGCCCTATGCCTACCGCACCCGGAATTACGGCAAGTCCTGGGAACGGATTGTAGATGAGGATGACACTAAGAGTTATGTCCTCTCCATAACAGAGGATCCTGAAAACCCGAACCTGATGTTTATGGGTACGGATGACGGCCTGTATCTTTCCATGGATGCTGCAGGAACCTGGCAGAAATGGACGCATGGGTTTCCTACGGTATCGACAAAAGATCTCGTAATCCATCCGAGAGAACACGATTTGGTCATTGGCACTTTCGGTCGCGCTGCATGGGTACTCGACGATATCAGACCTTTGAGGGCCATAACTTCAGACCCGGATATCCTTACAAAGGATATTAGTGTTTTCACCCCTCCAACAGCCTAT